>NZ_JBHEEW010000016.1:0-132709 GCF_041930185.1 Mycoplana ramosa
ATTTTTGACAGCCGATCCGGAATTTTTATTTTTCCAGTTTCTGCTGTCAAAATTCCGGAAATTCGCGGCGGGCTACAGCCGCGCAGAACACGTTGATCAACAAGCTGACCATCGATACCGAGCAGCGCATCGTGCTCTACAAGGCGCTGGAGGATTCGTTGAAGACGGCGGCGCAGCAGGATGTCGCCCACCGGATCAACACGCTCGGCAGCCAGGTGGACAGCGCGGCGGAGGAAACCATGGCCGGGATCGGTGCCGCCGCCCAGAAGCACATCGGCGATCTCCTCGAGATGCATGAGAAGAACATGCTGGCCACCCAGGACATCCAGCGCCGCAAGAAGCTCGCCGACGACGCCTTTGCACGGCGCTTCCAGGAGGTCATGGACAAGCACAACGCATCGAACTACGTGAAGGCGTGACGGTACCACCGTGACCCGCTCGTTCGGCAGAGTTTTGCCCCTCACGCCAGCTCACTCCTCGCAGGCGGGGAGAGGGAACAGAAGTGCTGCGGTCCGTCCTTTCTTCCTGTTCACGAAGCGACAGTGCCCATGGGTAGATGAGGGGCACACCCCATGAAAGCCGCCGCCGACAGCACCGTTGCGCAATATTTCGCCTCGATCCGCGCAGCCCTTGGCGGACTGGAGATCTTTCTCGCCGACCGCAACTCGCCGCTCTACCAGCATGGCGTGATCGGAGAGGCGATCATGCCGTATCTCGAACGGCTCAAGGCTTCCTTCGCCTGTTGGGAAAACCGGATCGGCTTTGTCGACCAGTTCCGCATCTCGCGGGCCGAGAGCGGTTTTCCCGTCTACCAGAACGTGCTGGAGCTGGAGAACGACCGCAGAAGCGCGGAGCAGCGTATGGCCGCAATCCCAGGTGCGGATGCGCTACGCGCCGAGATGGCCGACTTCATCCTGCGCAACAAGGCGTTTCCAACCGCGCTGCAGGCGCGCATGGCCGAGCGCATGTATCTCCAGCAGATCGGCAAAGGGGAGATCTTCTCGCCGTTCATCCTGCCGGAGACGATCCGGGTCGCCGTCAATCCGAAGACGATGCGGCCCTACTACGTGATCACCTGGGGAGCCTTCGACGGCACGAGCACGCTGCCGATGGTCTACATGGCCACCGTGGAGGATTCGTCCGAGAAGATCGTGCAGATGCTGGTCACGCCCGACGGCAAGCTCAACCCGGATATCCGCATCGATCTGCCGGTCGGCGGGCTGCTCAATCCGGACTTCGCCAGCCTCTTTGACGATTTCGCACTGAAGAACAGCGCCTATCCGCTCTCGCCGGTGACGATCGCGACCAATCTCGACAAGGATTTCGAGATGCTGCACCCCAAGCAGCTCCGCCGCTTCGTGCTCGGGCCCTTTTATTCGGCCGACATCACCGAAAACAACGAGCGGGTCCGTGAAATTCTCTCAAAGGTCCGCAAGGTGGAGAATGCCTGGCTTTTGACCTGGACGATCCAGGAGGTGTTTTCGCAGGCCGAGCGCCCGGCCCAGCGCGGTTTCTGGAGTTCGACGCCGGCGCAGGAGGAGTTCTACATCGACACCAACAACCTCGAGGCCACCCGCATGGGCGTCAGCGCCTATGAAAAGCACGCGCTCGTTCCGCACGATGCCTACCAGGCGCTCTACGCGGCCGGCGAGGCGGAGGCGATTTTCGGTGACTACAAGGTGCATGTGATTTCTGCCAACCAGGTGATCAGCGAGGTCTGATGCGATGAGCCTGAACGCCGACCTGACGATGATCCCCGAAGGCGACATTGCAAGACACCGGGCGCTGGCGCAGGGCATGGTGACGCGGCTTGTCATCCTGCAGAGCGATGGCGGTCCGGGCGGCACCGCGCTGGCCGGCACCGGTCGGCGCTTCGTCTCCACCGTCTCGACCGGCGGCGTGCGGCGCACGCGCGAGGTGGAACTGGCCAAGACCATTGCCTCGGTGCGGCCGAACGATCCGCTGCTGTCGCCGGCGCAGCACCAGCTTCTCTATCGCGCCCGCAGGGGCATCGAGATCGCGCTCGCCGTCGCCGAGGTGTTCGCCCGGCAGACCGAGCTGGAGCAACTGCAGCCGAGGAATGCGACGGCTCCGCTCGCCGGCGAGGAGGCGACCCGCTTCAAGGCGCTGCTCTCCGCGTCCGCCTATGTCGCCGCCTTCACCTTCGCCGCCTATCTCGGCGCGACCTTGTTGGGCGAAGGCGAGCCGGCGGAGGACACCGACGAGCCCGACTACCTGTTCGACACCGCACAGGATGCGGTCAAGAGCCTCGTTGCCGGGTTGGACCACGCCATCGCGGGCGCGCCTGACGAGACCGCCTTGATCGCGCGGGCACGGGCCTTCGCAAGGGTGGCGCTGGAGGGACTGATTGGTCGTAAGGCGCGCTTCACCGGTCTTTCCAGCTTCGAGAGCGCGCATATCCGCATCGAGCAGGACGACTTCACCATCAACGGCTTCGACGTGGCGCCGGGGCAGAAGCGCAAGCCGCTGTCGATGAGCTTCAAGAAGCCGACCGAGATCGTCGGCAACCACATCGCCAAGCATCAGGCGATGCGGCTCGCCAAGATGCTGATGGCCTATGATTTCGAGCGGCAGATGAACCCGTTCGTCGAGCTCGGCGGGTTCCTCTTCACCTTTATCGGCGACGGCATGCCGGGCACCGGAAAGACCATGCTGATCCAGATGCTGGCGGGCCTGCTGGACGAGTATTGCCGCATTGCCGGCTATCCCTTCCATTACGAGAATTTTGGCGTCGAACAGATCTCCTCCTACCAGGGCAAGTCCGGGCAGAATTGCAGGGCGTTCGTCGACAACGTCGTCAACCCGAAGGCGATCGGCTTCGGCACGATCGACGACGTCGACCAGGTCGCAGCCAGGCGCTCCGACGACCGGGCTTCCGCCGGACAGCACGAGGTGACGGCGGTCCTGATGGAGAGCTTTGCCGGCGCCTCGACGGTGGTGCGCGGAAACTGCACCTTCGGCATGTTCTCCAACTATCCGGAAAACGTCGACGACGCGCTGCGCCAGCGCGCCGGCGCCCGCTGGCTGGTCGACGGGCCGCAGTCGCGCGACGACTACATCGACATCTTCGCGATCCTCGTCGGCAAGAACCATTCAATCCCGCTCGGCGAGCATGCGCTGCTGGCCGGGCAAGAGATCAAGCGCGCGGTCTCCACGTCCTACGGGGAGCATTCGCGGCCGCAGGAGGATGGGCTGCTCGCCGTCTGGGAGCGTTACGAAAAGGCCCATGGCAAGCTTGGGACAATTGCCGACGTCGGCACCTACCTGCACATGATCAAGGAGGCCGAGCCGCGCTTCACCGGTCGGGCGATCAAGAACATCACCGACGTCATCAAGATGCGGGCGATGGACGTGGACCTGCCGGACGAGTGGTTCGCCACCCCCGGGGCGTTCATGCACAAACCGTACGACGACAAGAAGTCGATGATCGAGGCGCTGCGTGCGCCGATCACGATGGAAATGGTGCTGCAGGAGATCAACCGCTACGCGGACTCTGAATTCCGCTACGCCGACAAGGCCGACGAGGCGGCCGTCGCCGAGATCATCCGCCGCGAGCGCCAGCGCGAACGGGCGCTCCGCGCGATCGCGGCGATGAAAGCGGACGGGCGGTGGGAGGAGTAGGGATGCGTCACGCGTTGCGCCCTTTGACATCGCATTTGCCCCTCATCCGCCTGCCGGCACCTTCTCCCCGCAGGCGGGGAGAAGGACATTTGTCGCGACGCGCCCAGTCCCCTCTCCCCGCTCGCGGGGAGAGGGTTAGGGTGAGGGGCTTGATGAGATTAGGTGCGGGGAGATGAGGGGAGCGAATTGGAAGAGAACAGAGCGTGCCAGGCAGCTTCGGCAGATTGATAACGACGCTGAAGAACTGCTTTGGTCAGAACTGCGCGGCCGCCGGCTGAATGGGCACAAGTTCGTACGCCAGTATCCGATCGGAGCATATTTCGCGGACTTTGCCTGCCGCGAAAAAATGCTGGTGGTTGAAGTTGATGGCAGTCAACATACGGACAGCGAGGATGACGAAAAGCGAAACCGATTCATGAACCTCAAATGCTGGTCGGTCGCTCGTTTCTGGAATGTAGACGTTTTGATGGAACGGACTTCGGTACTTGAGACGATACTTGCAATATGCGACGGCCGATTGACCGAGAGGGTTAGGGCGCCTGATCTCAAATTCTTGCCTGCGCCTGGTGAGCCATGAACCGCCTCCTCGAAGCCGAACTGATCTACGGGCGGCTGCTTGATATCTCCGAGCCGCACCTCGTCGAGCGTTACAACAAGGCGCTCGAGGGTTTCGGGTTGCCGCGGACGAAGCTGACGCAGTTCGGCATCGACATGACCGGCTTTGCCCCGGAGATTGCCGACGAGCTTGGCGACCGCGACTACCTTGACCCGAACCGGGTAAATCGCCGCTTCATCATCCTGACGCCGGATCAGGCCGAACTGCCCGTCGTGCACACGAGCTTTTCCAACACCGCCGCCCTCATGCACGAATTCTTCGACGCCAATGCGCGCGCCATCAATGCAGTCACGATCCGTGACGCGCTCTATGGCGAGATCGAGGACTCCGTCTCGGTCGTCGATGACATCGACGACCTGCTTTCGATCAATGAAGTGCGCTTTCGCGTCTTGTCGGCAGACGACCTTCTGGACAAGGCGGCGGAACTGCGCACGCTCGTCGACCGGCTGAAGACCGTTCCAAATGCCTGGACCGACGACGCGATGCTGGAGCGAATGGTCGAGCTTGCCAGGCAGACCGGCGACATCCGCCAGAACCCGCTTGTGCCGGACCAGCTCGTCTTCCGCCACGAGGCCTTCTGGGCCAATCACTTTGGCGGCGTCTTCGTCTTCCTTGATGGCCGGCAGACGACGGTGATCTGCGATCCCTCCGTACCCGACTTTCGCCGTTCGCGACCGTGGCAGGTGAGCTACATCGCGCTCGACGACCACCAGCGCATCTTCGAATTCCTGGCCGCAACCAAGCGGCTGGAGTTGCCGCGCGCCTCCTGGGTCGAGGCCTCGGGGCTGTTGCAGCATCGCGCCGAAATGGTGATCACGAGCCTCATCAACCGGGTCGATCCCCGCGCCGATCTGGCGAAGGCGGACCGCATCTGGCTCCAGACCTGGATCCATCGCAACGCGGCGCTGGTCGCCGAGGACGGGGTCTATCCCTTGTTGCAGGAGGCGATGCGCGTCATTGCGGCATCCGGCGAGATCCGGCTGAACGATCTGGCCCCGCGGAACCGCTTTTTGCTCGTTCGGGCCGCTCCCGCCCATCCCGACCGATGGCTGGTCAACCAGCTGATTTCGCAGATGACCCCGTTCGATTTCGTTTCCCGCTTCGTCTTCGACAAGCAGGGCTTTTACAAAAGCTACGGGACGCTCAGCGAAAAGTTTAGGGAATATGTGGTTGAAACGCTGACGCGAACCTATCTGAAGGACAAACCTGCCTTCCGGCAGAGGCTCTACGGTATTGGAGAGGACAAAGGCAATGCTTGACCCGATCGCCGCGTTTTTCCAGCGCGTCTTCGCCGCCATCGGGCGCGGCATAGGGCTTGTCGTCTCATGGCTGGCCTCGCCTTTCGTTGCGGTTGGCAACTGGTACCGGCAGCGCGACTGGATCATCAAGGCCCCGATCGGAATCGTCCTCCTTGGCCTCATCGGGCTCTATGGCTATTTCATCTGGCAGACACAGGCCTGGTACAATTTCAACGTCGATTACGTCAACGCCTACAATTTCCCGGCGCGCAAGAACGATGCTGGCCTGCCGGTGAAGGTCGCAGCCGGTCAGACGGCACCGGCCAACAAATGCGAGCGTTCGGCGATCGTCGACGTGACGGCTGACCTGATCGACTTCAACGTCAACCAGAATGCCTGGGTCTCATCGATGATCCTTTACAAGCTCGGGTTCTTCGGGCTGGACTGGGACGACACGCCCTGGCTCGACAACAAGGCCTCGTTCCAGCGTGGCGTCAACCAGGCGATCCGCCGCACGTCCGTGGAACTGGTCGATACGCTCGGCCGCGTGCGCGGCACCTCTGGCGTCAACACCGACCTGCAGTCGGCGCGTGGAAACATCCAGTTCGATGAGGAGACCTGGTATTTCGGCCTCAGCCCGTTCGGCCCGAAGACGCCGACGCCGAGCTTCTACCGCGCCGCGATGCGGGACCTGCAGAAGTTCAACGACTCGCTTGCAGCCTGCAACGCCACCTTCGACGCCCGCTCCGACAACCTTGTCCAGTTCCTCGACCGCATCGCCAACGACCTTGGCAATACGTCCGCGATCATCCGAGAGCGTTCGGAGTTCCACAACGGCGGCTGGTTCGACACGCGTGCCGACGATCGCTTCTGGTTCGCTTACGGCCAGCTCTACGGCTACTACGGCATCCTGTCGGCGGCCGGCGCCGACTTCGATGCGGTCATTGTCCAGCGTGGCCTGACGCAGATCTGGGCGGAAACGGTCAAGCAGTTGCGCGCCGCCCTGAATATCCAGCCGCTGATCATCTCCAACGGCCGCGAGGACGGCTGGATCATGCCCACCCATCTGGCGACGATGGGCTTCTACATCCTGCGCGTCCGTTCCAACCTGGTCGAGATGCGCGATATCCTGACGCGCTGACTGTCAGGGGTGCAGGTCCCGGTCGGGCAGGCATCTGCTTTGCGGAGACGGGACCTGGCTCGCCCTTACACGGGCAGCCAGCCGGTGCTCTTGACCTCTTCCATCACGGCGTAGGTGTGCGTCTCACGCACGCCGGGCAGCGACAGGAACGTATCGGAGAGGAAGGTGCGGTAGGCCTCCATGCCGGCGACGCGCGCCTTGACGAGATAGTCGAACCCGCCCGCGACCATGTGGCATTCCATCACGTTATCGCTCTGGCGCACGGCTTCGGCGAAAGAGTCGAAGACGTCGGGAGTCGTGCGGTCCAGCTTCACTTGCACGAAGACAAGGAGATTGCGGCCGAGGCGCTCGGGCGAGAGGACCGCCATGTAGCCGGTGATGTAGCCGTCACGGGTCAGGCGTTTGACGCGCTCGGCCGTGGCTGTCGGTGAAAGATTGACCTTCTCCGCCAGTTCGATGTTCGTCAAACGCCCCTCCTGCTGAAGGGCGCGGAGTATCTTTCGATCAAGTCGGTCGAGTTCCTTCATGTTTCCCTATCGATATTCTCTTCCAGCGATTGTTTTGCCGGCAGTTGGCACGAAAAATGGTGAAAGTCACTTCACAATCTTGCGCAGTCCGCAACCTGGCCTCGTCGGCACAAGTCAAACTGTCCGCGGGCTTGCAACCCTTCCGATTGTCGTTTTTAGCCCATAGAGCGGCAAATTCCGGCATAGCGGCCTTCCGCCGTTCAGGTACTAATTGACCGACCGCGCAGCGGGCGTCGCCATCAATGACGCCCGCTGCTGCGATACTGCGCCGGATGCGTGGCTACTGGCTCGCGATGGTTGCAATGCCAAAATAAAGATGAAAGGGCGGCGCTCGAACGTCCTAGCTGAAGAGGAAGCAGTACCACCATGACCGAGGTCAAATCCGACATCGAGATCGCCCGCGCGGCGAAGAAGAAACCGATCCTGGAAATCGGCGCCAAACTCGACATTCCGCCTGAGCACCTGCTTCCCTACGGTCACGACAAGGCGAAGATCAGCGCCGCGTTCATCGCCCAGCAACGGGAAAAGAAGGACGGCAAGCTGATCCTCGTCACCGCCATCAACCCGACCCCGGCCGGCGAGGGTAAGACGACGACGACGGTCGGCCTCGGCGACGGCCTGAACCGCATCGGCAAGAAGGCAATCGTCTGCATTCGCGAAGCCTCGCTCGGTCCATGCTTCGGCGTGAAGGGCGGCGCTGCCGGCGGCGGCTATGCCCAGGTCGTGCCGATGGAGGACATGAACCTCCACTTCACCGGCGACTTCCACGCGATCACCTCGGCGCACAACCTGCTCGCCGCGCTGATCGACAACCACATCTATTGGGGCAACGAGCAGAACATCGACACCCGCCGCGTTGCCTGGCGCCGTGTGATGGACATGAACGACCGGGCACTCCGCGAGATCGTCTGCTCGCTCGGCGGCGTCGCCAACGGCTATCCGCGCGAGGCCGGCTTCGACATCACCGTCGCCTCGGAAGTCATGGCGATCCTCTGCCTGGCAAATGACCTGCGAGACCTTGAAAAGCGGCTCGGCAACATCATCATCGGCTATCGCCGCGACAAGACGCCGGTCTTCGCCCGCGACATCAAGGCCGATGGCGCCATGACCGTTCTGCTCAAGGACGCCATGCAGCCGAACCTCGTGCAGACGCTCGAGAACAACCCGGCCTTCGTTCACGGCGGTCCCTTCGCCAACATCGCACACGGTTGCAATTCGGTCGTCGCGACGAAGACGGCGCTGAAGCTCGCCGATTACGTCGTCACGGAAGCCGGTTTCGGCGCGGATCTCGGGGCGGAAAAGTTCTTCGACATCAAGTGCCGTAAGGCCGGGCTGAAGCCGGATGCAGCGGTGATCGTCGCCACCGCGCGGGCGATGAAGATGAACGGAGGGGTCAAGAAGGAAGACCTTGGCCGCGAGGACGTCGAAGCCGTCCACAAGGGCTGCGCCAACCTCGGCCGCCACGTGCAGAACGTGAAGAAGTTCGGCGTGCCGGTCGTCGTGGCGATCAACCACTTCGTCACCGACACCGACCGGGAAATCCGGGCGATCAAGGAATATGTCGCCACGCTGGGTGCGGAAGCGGTCCTGTGCAAGCACTGGGCGCAGGGCTCGGCCGGCATCGAGGAGCTGTCGCGCAAGGTCGTCGAGCTTGCCGAATCCGGACACTCGCAGTTCGCGCCGCTCTATCCGGACGACATGTCGCTGTTCCACAAGATCGAGACGATCGCCAAGGACATCTACCATGCCGGCGAGGTGATCGCCGACAAGTCGGTGCGCGACCAGCTTCACGCCTGGGAGGCGCAAGGCTACGGGCACCTGCCGATCTGCATGGCGAAGACGCAGTATTCCTTCTCCACCGATCCCAACCTGCGCGGCGCGCCGGAAGGGCATACCGTTCCGATCCGCGAAGTGCGGCTTTCGGCCGGAGCCGGCTTCATTGTCGTGATCACCGGCGAGATCATGACCATGCCGGGCCTGCCGAAGGTGCCGTCCTCGGAAAAGATCTTCCTCAACGAGATGGGGCAGATCGAAGGCCTGTTCTAAAGGGCAACGCCCGCATATTCTGTGTCCATCAAGCCAAGCAAGGCGCCGCGATCCTGTCGCGGCGCCTTCAGATTCACCAGGTACGCCGTCAGAACGTCTTTGTCAGAGAGAGGCGGAAGGTACGGCCGGGTTCGGTGTAGAAGTCCTGGCCCTCCGGCGCGGTGTTGTCCGGCACGCTGATCGCGTCCCAGTATGTCTTGTCGAAGATGTTGAAGACACCGGCCCGCACCCGCAGCCCCGCCACCTGTTCCGGCTCCCACCAGGCGGTGGCATCGACGATGCCGTAGCCCGGCGCCTTGAAGCCGCCGTCGCTGACCTTGTTGCGAGTGCCGGCCGCCGTCAGCGAGACATCGGAGCCCCAGGTGTCGGTCGCATAGCCGAGACCGACGATCGCACGCAGCGGGGCGACCGAGTTCAGGTATTGGTCCGTGTCGGTGTCCTTGCCGTGCGCCCAGGCGATCGAGGCCCAGGTGCGCCACTCGTCTGTGAAGCGCCACTCGCCGGCAAGCTCGACGCCGTAGATCTGCACGCGGGCCAGGTTCGTGTATTTCGTGATGCCAAACGGGAATTCGGCCCCTCCATCAAACGACACGCTGTCGATGAAGTTGCGGTAGTAGTTGTTGAACACGTTTGCCGAGACCGTATAGGCGTCCGACTCGTAGTTGGCGCCGACCTCGAAGCCGTTGCTGGTCTCGGGCTTGAGGTTCGGATTGCCGATGATCAGATAGGAGCCCGGTGCACCGTAGTTCTGATAGAGTTCGGTCGCGCTCGGCGCGCGAAAACCCTGGGCCCATTGTGCGAAGAGTTCCAGTTCGCTGCTGGCTTGCCAGGCCGCGCGCAGCTTGGGCGAAAAGCTGTAATCGCTGGTCGAATTCAGATAGGCCTGATCGAAGCTCGGGCTGCGTTCGTATGCGGCCGTCGATTGCGGCGAATGGCGAAACCAGTCGAAGCGTAGGCCAGGGGTCAGCGTCAGCCGGGCGTCCAGCAGGCTGATGTCGTCTTCGACATACAGACCAAGGGCGGCGCTGTTGACGTCCGGCATGTCGGAGGCGTTGGTGTGCAGGAATTGGCAGGGGCCGGCAAACCCGACACTGGGGCAATTGTCGCGTCCCCAGGAGTATTGGTGCATTTTGTCGCCGTATAGCTCGCCGCCGAAACGGAAGCTGTGCTCTATGCCGCCCAGTTCAACGGCCTTCGCGGCGTCGCCATTGATGCCGTAGCTCGTCTGGTCCAGAAGGTTGTCGCGCAGAAAGACGCCGCTTGGAAGTCCGACGCGCATGGCATCCGTGGTCTTGTTGATGCGCTGCTTCTGCCAGTAGGTGACGATGCTCGCCTGGTCGAGCCAATCGTTGCCTTCCGGCGAGATGAAGTCGTAAGACGCCGAAAGGCGCTGGCGACGGATGTCCTCGCCCGATTCAAGCGAACCCGGCACGTAGCTGCCTGTGGTTCCGCGTCTGTTGTCGATGTCTTCGTCGCGGCTGAAGATCTCACCCGTCAACCCGATCCGGTGGCCGCCGTCGATGTACTGGTGGAGCTTGGCGAGCACGTTGCCTTGGTCGAAATCTGCCGGGTTGGCCTCGGTTCGTGTCGGACCATATCCGCCGACGTCGCCTTTGGTGTCGGTCTCTTGCCCGTTCTTGTAGCCGCCTTGCAGCAGGAGCCAAGTGTCATTGAACCGGCCGGCAACTGCTGCATTGCCAAGCCCGCCCCGGTCCGTGCTGTCGTAGGTGGACTTGACAAGGGCTCCGTGGTTCTGGCCCTCGGCGATCAGGTCCTCCGGGTTGAGGGTCCGCAATCCGACGACGCCGCCGAGTGCGCCGGAACCATAGCGGCTGGAATCGGTCCCCTTGGTGACGTCGATCGCTGACAGACTGTCGAAGTCGAACGTGTTGAGGCCAATGGTGGAGCTCCGCGGATCGTTCAGCCAGGGCACGCGAATGCCGTCGAGCGTGGTCAGAACGCGATCTGCCTGGAGACCGCGGATGTTGATGCTGTTGTCTTGCGTGTTGAAATTGACGCCGGCGTCGACGCGCCGGGAGAAATCCTGGAAACTGGTAATCATGCGCTCTTCAATTTCGGCCCGGCCGGTCGTTTGCGTGAGCGGCGATTGTGCTTCTAAGAGGTCACCTGCTGCCTCGACCGTGATCGTGTCGAGGCTGGTCGTTTGATCTGCCGCAGTATTCGTCGTCTCCTGGGCAAGGGCGGATACTGCGCCAAGCGTGATCGCGATGGCCGTGCCAGCCAGCAGTCCCCTGGTCAGCGGCAAGTTCGATGTCATCTGATAACCCTTTGAAAAAATGCATGCGAAGGCCCTCACGCGCCGCGGCGGGCAACGCGTGCGATGTCTTCGATTTCCGGTTCGTGTCGTGAAGCAAGCCTCGCGGGAGGTGTTATAAATATGGATAAAATGAGTCAAGTTTAAAAATGACTTTTTGAGTCATGTTTTCGGCCCGCGATTGGCAGGGGCGCCAGCGTAGAGCACCGGCCGGAGATGGGCGCTGCGCTCCTGCTTTAGCCGTCGGTGTGCCCAACCGCTCGGCCCGAACTAGGCGTAGGGACCCAGATAGTCGCCCTTGCCGATCTCCAGTCCGTTGTGACGAAGGATGTCGTAGGCGGTCGTGACGTGGAAGAAGAAGTTCGGCAGGGCGAACTCGAGCAGATAGTCCGCGCCGGTGAACGTCACCTGGAGCTTGCCGACATTAAGGGTGACCTGGCGGGCCTCGCTTCCAGCGAGGTCTGTCTCCCTGATCGAATTGAGATAGGCGATGGTCCTGTCGATGCGCGCCTGCAACTCCGCAAACGTCGTTTCCGTGTCCGGAAAGCTTGGCGCGCCAGCCCCGGTCAAGCGCCCCAAGGCGTTCTTCGAGGTGTCGCTGGCACGCTGGATCTGCCCGGAAAAAGAAAGCATGTCCGGCGCGAGCCGTGCGTTGATGAGCACGTCGGGGGGAATCGTGCTGGCATCCGCATGGACCTGTGCCTTGTCGACCAACCTCGCCAGCACGTTGAGGCCACGAACGAAAACGGGGACGGAAAGTCGATGCATGGAAAGGGTCATGGAAGCGGTCCTTCAACAACGATGCGCGTGTGAGAAATGAATATAGAACGTTCGCCCTACCAGCAGTATCGGTAACCGTTTGAGCGCGTCATGACATCGAGATGCAGATGGCTTTCGTGCGCGGCGTCGCTGCCCGGATCGAGGACGGTCCGGAAATACAGGCAAGCGCTCGCCACCGCCGCGCGCTGCAGCGCGCCTTCGGCTGTCGCATCCTCGTCGCGCGCCGCAATCCCAAGCCTGCTGCCGTCGGAGAAACGGAAGGCGGCGATGTCGATCGCGTTGCCGAAGGCGTGCTCGGAGATCTTGCCGTTCGCTGAGCCGTTGCGCTTGCGGCATACATAGGCGGAAGCCTGCTCAAGTCCGGCAAGCCGCTTCGCCGGCATCACCGCGTTGATGGCGGGAAGGATCGCCTCGCGGGTCCATCGCTGAAGCTGCAGTGCCGTTTCGCAACGCAAGATCGCGGGCGGGCCAATCTCGATGTCGCTGGCCAGGCGCGACACCACGATCGGTCGAGCGATGCCACAGCCATCCGTGGTATCGATACGGGCTTCTTCCTTGATAATCGCACCGCTCTCCCTCAGGGCTTGCGTGCAGGCACGGAATGCGGCTGCGTCTTCCTCGACAAGCGGCGGTGGCTGCAGTGGGCGGTCCGTGTCGGACACACTGTCCTTGTCAGGCACATTGTCCTTTTCAGGCACGCCGCCCGGCAGCGCATCCTTGTCCGGTTGGGTGTTTTCCTTTGCCGGACGTGTGGCCGGCAGCGGGCCTATTTCAGGGAGCGTCGCCCCCGCCAGCATAAAACTGGCCATGATGAGAACGGCGGAAGATCGCAAGTCTATGAAACCACTCCATCTTGTTCGTATGGATGGTCATAGAACGATCATGACGATTTTCGGTTCCCCGAGAGGGTCAGATCCCTGCGCCGTATCCGGTCTCTAAACCCGACGCGGTTTCGGCGGCCGTGAGCGATCCTGTCAGTTCGCGCACGCGTTCGATCAACCGTCTGCTGCCGCATTCCTCGCTTCCGGCGATCATGTCGAGAAGAAACGAAATGAGAACCCGCGCTTCCTCGGCGCTCGCCGGTGAAAGCTGCAGGATGGCGTCGAAGGTGTCGGCCGCCTCGCGGTCCAGCGCTTGAAATTCAGGCGTGTCGTATTCGTCGATGCTTTCGAGCAGGCACCGCTGCACGTGGCGAAAGTGGGCAATTTTGCATGTCACCATGCTCGGGCCGTCCCTGAAAATCCGACAGGATGAATTCGATGCAGTGCCAGCATGTCAGGACCGGCATGGCAGGGCTATCCCCAGAAATGGCGAGGTTTCGGAAGCAGGTGGCCGCCGCGGGAAAAGGGCGTTGCGTTCGCCTGTGCTTCACGCTAACAATTCTGGCGATGACGAACGCACGCAACATCGCGATCTGGTGGTGGGCACGCTAACTGCGGCCTCGACCAGTCATGCGCGATTGAACGACAAGCCGCCCGGAAACCTCGAGGCGGCTTTTTCTTTTCGGGCTGCCTTCGGAACCGGGCCGAACAGGAGAGCAAGGAATGGTGACGAAACTTCGGGACGAGGGCGCCGAGACCTACGAGACGCGGGGCGGCATTCTTGTCACGCGCCGGCGCCGGGCCGCGGACTATGCGAACGCGATCTCGGCCTATGTCGACAGGCTCGACCAGCATCGCGGCGCGGTGTTCTCGTCGAACTACGAGTATCCCGGCCGCTACACGCGTTGGGATACCGCAATTGTCGACCCGCCGCTCGCCATTACCTCCTTCGGACGGGACGTCTGGCTCGAAGCCTACAACGAGCGCGGCGAGGCGCTCCTCGCCATGATCGCGCCGCGCCTTGCAGAGGTCGGCGATCTGACCCCCGGTGCATCGTCTTCCCGGCGGCTCGACCTCCGGGTCAACGAGCCGGATCGGGTCTTCACCGAGGAGGAGCGCTCCAAAATCCCGACCGTCTTTACTGTCCTGCGCGCAGTGACGGAGCTGTTTCGCTCGCCGGAGGATTCCAGTCTTGGCCTCTACGGTGCCTTCGGCTACGACTTGGCCTTCCAGTTCGACGCGATCGACTTGAAGCTGCCGCGCCCGGCAGACCAGCGCGACATGGTGCTGTTCCTCCCCGACGAGATCCTTGTCGTCGATCACTATGCCGCCAAGGCCTGGATCGATCGCTACGACTTCGCCAAGGACGGACTGACGACGGAAGGGAAAGGCCAGACGATCGCGCCCGAACCGTTCCGCCCAACCGACACCATCCCGCCGCGCGGCGACCACCAGCCCGGCGAATATGCCGAGCTGGTCGTCAAGGCGAAGGAGAGCTTTCGCCGCGGCGACCTGTTCGAGGTGGTGCCCGGTCAGAAATTCTATGAGCGCTGCGAAAGCAAGCCCTCCGAGATCTCCAAGCGCCTGAAGGCGATCAATCCGTCGCCCTATTCCTTCTTCATCAATCTCGGCAACCAGGAGTATCTCGTCGGGGCCTCGCCGGAGATGTTCGTGCGCGTGTCCGGCCGGCGCATCGAGACCTGCCCGATCTCCGGGACGATCAAGCGCGGCGACGATCCGATCGCCGACTCTGAGCAGATCCTGAAACTGCTGAACTCCAAGAAGGACGAGTCGGAGCTGACGATGTGCTCCGACGTCGACCGCAACGACAAGAGCCGCGTGTGCGAGCCGGGTTCGGTCAAGGTGATCGGCCGCCGCCAGATCGAGATGTATTCCCGGCTGATCCACACGGTCGACCATATCGAAGGACGTCTGCGCGACGACATGGATGCCTTCGACGGCTTTCTCAGCCACGCCTGGGCCGTGACCGTCACCGGCGCGCCGAAACTGTGGGCGATGCGCTTCATCGAGGCGCACGAGAAGAGCCCGCGGTTGTGGTATGGTGGCGCGATCGGCATGGTCGGCTTCAATGGCGACATGAACACCGGGCTGACGCTGCGCACCATCCGCATCAAGGACGGGATCGCCGAGATCAGGGCAGGGGCGACGCTGCTCAACGATTCCAATCCGGAAGAGGAAGAAGCCGAGACCGAACTGAAAGCATCCGCCATGATCGCAGCCATCCGTGACGCCAAGGCCGGCAATACGGCCAAGCTCCAGCGCGACGTCGACGCCGTCGGCGCCGGGGTGAACATCCTGCTCGTCGACCACGAAGACAGCTTCGTGCATACGCTGGCGAACTATTTCCGCCAGACGGGGGCCACCGTGACCACGGTGCGCACGCCGGTCGCCGACGAACTGTTCGACCGCTTGAAACCCGACCTCGTCGTGCTTTCGCCCGGCCCCGGCAGCCCGAAGGACTTCGACTGCAAGACGACGATCAAAAAGGCGCGCGCCCGTGACCTGCCGGTCTTCGGCGTCTGCCTGGGTCTGCAGGCGCTGGCCGAGGCCTATGGCGGGGAACTGCGCCAGCTCGCGGTGCCGATGCACGGCAAGCCCTCGCGCATCCGCGTGCTGGAGCCCGGCATCGTCTTTTCCGGCCTCGGCAAGGAGGTGACGGTCGGGCGCTATCACTCGATCTTCGCTGATCCGGCAACGCTGCCCCGGGATTTCATCGTCACCGCCGAGAGCGAGGACGGAACGATCATGGGGATCGAGCATGCCAGGGAGCCGGTGGCGGCGGTGCAGTTCCATCCGGAATCGATCATGACGCTCGGCGGGGACGCGGGCATGCGGATGATCGAAAACGTGGTCGCCCGTCTTGCGCGCAAGTCAAAAACGAAGGCGGCATAACCCAATCCGACTTTGACATCGCGGCCGAATTGGCCGATAGAGATCGCATAGAAAAGCCGCCTGCGCGAAAACCCGCGCGGGCGGTTTTGCGTTGAAGAACATGGATCTTGCAATTCGTTTGCATCCGCATTGGAGCGAGCATGGCTACGAACGGAAACCCGATTGTCACGCGACTGGCCCTGATCGGCATTCCGCTGGCCGTCTTCGTCATGGGGCTGAAGTTGCTTGCCTGGTGGGTGACCGGCTCGGTCGCGCTGCTGTCGGACGCGCTCGAATCGACCGTCAACGTGATCGCTGCCGTGATCGCCTGGGGGGCGATCCACTACGCTGCGCGTCCGGCCGATGCGACGCATCCGTTCGGTCACCACAAGGCCGAGTATTTTTCTGCCGTCATTGAAGGCGTGCTGATCGTCGTTGCGGCGCTGCTCATCCTGCAGGAGGCGGTGCCGAAGCTGCGGGCGCCGACGCTGCTCGACCAGCCCGTTCTCGGCCTTGCGATCAACCTGGTCGCGGCGCTTCTGAATGCCGTCTGGGCAGCGATTCTGATCCGAGTGGGCCGTCGGCACCGCTCGCCGGCTTTGACTGCGGACGGGCACCACATTCTTTCGGACGTGGTCACGTCTGCGGGCGTGCTGGTTGGGCTTTTGCTGGCACTTGCGACCGGATACGCGATCCTCGACCCGGTGATGGCGATTTTCGTCGCCTTGAACATTGTCTTTCAGGGGTGGAAAATCATCTCCAACTCCGTGAGTGGGTTGATGGACCATGCGGTCGATCCGGCCGAGGAGGCGGCGATCAAGCAGGCCATCGCCGCCCATGCGGAAGGGTCGCTCGGCGTCCATGATCTGAAAACGCGACGGGCCGGATCGGCGACCTTCATCGATTTCCATCTGGTGGTTCCGGCCGGGATGGCGGTGGGCGATGCGCATGAGATCTGCGACCGGCTCGAAGCGGCGATCGAATCGGTCCAGCCCGGCGCACAGATTGCCATCCATGTGGAGCCGGAAACAGAGAAGGCGCACGGCATCAGGGTAAGAGTGGAAAGGGCAGCACCATGACCAAGACGGACGTTTCGAATCTTTCGCAGCTCGGCCGGAACGTGGACCTCCCCTCCACCCCGGAAGAAGCGGTGCTGGAAAGGGTGCCGAGCGGGCATCAGGACGCCGATTTCGTCGTCCGCTTCACCGCACCGGAGTTCACCTCGCTCTGCCCGATGACCGGCCAGCCGGATTTCGCCCACATCGTCATCGACTACGTGCCGGACGGCTGGCTGGTCGAATCGAAGTCGCTGAAGTTGTATCTGCACTCCTTCCGAAACCACGGCGCCTTTCATGAGGATTGCACCCTCGACATCGCCAAGCGGCTGGTGAAACTGCTTTCGCCGAAATGGCTGCGGATCGGCGCCTACTGGTATCCGCGCGGCGGCATCCCCATCGACGTGTTCTGGCAGACCGGCGCGCCGCCCGAGGGCGTGTGGCTTCCGGATCAGGGTGTGGCGCCTTATCGCGGGCGCGGTTAAGGGCGATCGCGCCCGCAGGCAAACATAAAGCCGGTCGCGTGAGTGCGTTTCACGCGACAGGCTTTCACCGCCCCGGGTGGTCGGGTTCGGCATCCAATCCTGGATCTTTCGCCGCTGCTTGCGCCGCCGCGTGTTATGGGCGCGCGGGAGCGTTAAGCATGCGAATGCGGATGGCGATAGTCCCAGACTGCCCAGGCCGATACCGCGGCGGTGCAGATTCCGAGGATCACGTGGGTCCACATCGCGTGAGTGTTGGCCATGAAGCCAAGCAGCCAGGGCGACGCGATCAGCCACAGGCCGACCACCATGTTCACCCATTCCTCCCATTCCGCAAAGGCCGAAAGCGTCATGATCGCAAAGGCGCCGAGCACGATGGCGGCGATCCAGGCGTTCCAGCTGGGCGTCTTGTCGGCGACAAAGCCGATCACCCAGGGTGACAGAAACAGGCACACGGCCAGGAGCAGGGTGACCAGATCCTGACCTCTCCGACCGGACATCAGATTCATCATCGTAACCTCCATGAGGCCCTCATCGTGCGCAATTGCACGGAATAATATTAGGATACGCTAATATTTATTTCCTTCAAGATTCATGACCTTCGCCGCCCGTTCACAGCTCCGTGTCGGGGTGTCGTCTCCTCGCGATCAGATAGCCTTGGCGAACCGGGGACCGGGCGTTTACCCTGTTTGCCGCTGGCCGCGGCGCCCTCTATCGCCTTGTCGACGTTTTGTTGCATTGTCTTGGCGGCTGAGTCGCATTATCTGACTGCGGCAAGGATATTAGAGACGACAGGCGGAGAGTTGCCGATGAACGACGAAGAAGACGACAAGAAGACCGAGCTGCCGCTCGGCAAGGAAACCGAGGCGAACCTGTTCAAGTCGCGCTCGATCTTCATCTATGGCGGCATCACCCAGGAACTGGCGCAGAAGGTCTGCTCGCAGCTGGTGGCGCTGGCTGCTGCCAGCGACGAGGATATCCGCATCTTCGTCAACTCGCCCGGCGGCCACGTCGAGTCCGGCGACAGCATCCACGACATGATCAAGTTCATCAAGCCGAAGGTCTGGATGATCGGAACCGGCTGGGTCGCCTCCGCCGGCGCCCTGATCTATGTCGCCGCGCCCAAGGAGCAGCGCCTTTGCTTGCCGAACACGCGCTTCCTGCTGCACCAACCGTCGGGCGGTACGCGCGGCATGGCTTCCGACATCGAGATCCAGGCCCGCGAGATCCTCAAGATGAACGAGCGCCTGAACAAGATCTTTGCCGAAGCCACCGGCCAGCCGGTCGACAAGATCGCCAAGGATACGGACCGCGACTACTGGCTGTCGGCCCAGGAAGCCCTGGATTACGGTCTCGTCTCGCGGATCATTTCCTCGCAGGCGGAAATCTGATCCACTGCGCAAGTCTTTCGGGCCCCCCTTGCTGGGGGGCTCTCGCAGGCTCAGTTATCCGAGAAGCCAAACCGTGCCGGGCCGACAGGCCGCATTCCCATCTGGCGGGCATAGACGCAGTAGTCGTAGTTGGTGTTCGCCGGTCCGCCGTATCGCGCAAAGCAATAGTTTCGCGCTTCCAGTGTCACCGGATCGATCGGTGCGGACTGGCACCCTGCCAGTGCGGCAAGCAGTGCCAAGGCAATATACTTCATAGCCCCATTCCTCCGCTGCGGCGTGCCGACATGGTCGCCGCATCAGAGATTACCGCCTGAACGCATCCTGCACAAATCCTCTCGCGCATGGCTTGCGCCACGGCGGTTGCGCCGTTATAAGCCAGCCTATGTTGAAGACAAGAAGCACTTTCGTTGACCGCATTTCGCGCAGCCGCCAGGTTGCCCGCGAGCGTTCGCGCAGCTTCTCCTCGCTCCTTCTTCTCGGCCTTACGCGCGGTTGCCGGGTTCTTTGAGGAGCGCCCGGTGGCCGAACAGCCCGCCGGCGCAAGTGCTCCTCGCATCACCCATATTGTAATTTCGACCCGGGCCCTCGGAAGGCCAGCTTTCGCCGTCGCCAAGCGTGCCGCTATCGGCTATGACGCTTCGGGCGAAAGCCGGGATGACGAAGAGACAGGCACATGACCGTAAAGACCCATACTCCCAAGCAAGGCATGCCTAACGCGGCTATGAAGTATCAGCCGTATCCGCAGATCAGTATTCCGGACCGCACCTGGCCAAGCAAGACCATCACCAAGGCGCCGATCTGGTGCTCTGTCGACCTGCGCGACGGCAACCAGTCGCTGGTCAACCCGATGGGCCACGACCGCAAGGCCCGCATGTTCCAGCTCTTGCTCGACATGAACTTCAAGGAGATCGAGATCGGCTTTCCCTCCGCCTCGCAGACGGACTTCGACTTCGCCCGCTGGTGCGTCGAGGAGGGCAACGTGCCTGACGACGTCTCGCTGCAGGTGCTGGTCCAGTGCCGGCCGGAACTGATCACCCGCACCTTCGAGGCGCTGGAAGGCGCAACGCGTCCCATCATCCATTTCTACAATTCGACCAGTGAATTGCAGCGCCGCGTTGTCTTCGCCAAGGACGTCGCCGGCATCAAGCAGATCGCCACCGACGCGGCCAAGATGATCATGGACATGGCGGCGGAGACCGGCGGCGACTACCGCTTCGAGTATTCCCCCGAGAGCTTCACCGGCACGGAGCTGGAGGTCGCGCTGGAGATCTGCAACGCCGTCACCGAGATCGTGCGTCCGACGGCGGACAACAAGCTGATCATGAACCTGCCGTCGACCGTCGAGATGGCGACGCCGAACATCTATGCCGACCAGATCGAATGGATGTGCCGCAATCTCGACAATCGCGAAAACCTCATCATCTCGCTGCATCCGCACAATGACCGCGGCACCGGGATCGCTGCGACCGAGCTCGGCCTGATGGCGGGTGCAGACCGCGTCGAGGGCACGCTGTTCGGCAACGGCGAGCGCACCGGCAATGTCGACGTCGTGACGCTGGCGCTGAACATGTACACACAAGGCGTCGACCCGAAGCTCGACTGCTCCGACATCGAGCGCATCAAGGCAGTCTACGAATACTCCAACGAGATGGTCATCCCGGAGCGCCACCCTTACGTCGGCGAACTCGTCTACACGGCCTTCTCCGGCTCGCACCAGGACGCGATCAACAAGGGCATGAAGGCGATCAAGACAGCCAACAAGCCGTTGTGGGAGGTGCCCTACCTGCCGATCGACCCGCAGGACGTCGGCCGCACCTACGAGGCGATCATCCGCATCAACTCGCAGTCGGGCAAGGGCGGCATCGCCTATATCCTGCAGCAGGACCACGGCATCAACCTGCCGCGCAACCTGCAGGTGGAGTTCCGCGAGGACATCCAGCGCATCACCGACGAGGAGGGCGTCGAGCTTCCGTCCAAGCGCATCTACGAGCGCTTCCTCGAACGCTACGTGACCCAGCCGGATGCGCGGCTGCGCTTCGTCGACCACCACACCTATCCCGACACGACCCGCAAGGGCGTGCGCATCGTTTCGGCCGAAATCACCGATCGCGGCGAGACCAAAATGATCGAAGGGCAGGGCACCGGGCCGATCGACGGCTTCATTCACGCGCTGTCCGTCTACACCGGCTTGCAAATGTCGGTCGTCGACTATTCCGAGCACTCGTTGCAACAGGGCTCGAACGCGGCGGCGATCGCCTATGTCGAGATCGAGTATCCTGGCGGCAAGCTCTTCGGCGTCGGCATCAACACCAACATCGTCACCGCCTCGCTCGAGGCGATCATCTCGGCCGCCAACCGGGTGTTGGAAGAAACCGGCCGCTGATCGAACTGGATTTCCAAACCACAAAGCCGCTCCGGGCCTCCGGGGCGGCTTTTGTGTATCTAGGACGGGCGCTGCGGCTGCCGCAGATTCAGATCCCCTGCGCCACCGCCTGCGCGATCGTTTCCAGTGCGGGATCGGACGACGGACCGACGACGACGAACGAGGCGGCGCCCGCCTGCCAGGAGATCAACCCGAGATCATCGCGAATGCTGTCATCGAGCTCCGTCCTTTCGACGGCGGGATCACTTCTCTGGAAACAGACGGCGAAGATTTCGCCATCTTCGTCCTTGTAGAGAAGCTGCGCTGTCGGTTTGCCGCCGGCGACCAGAAGCCGGCCACCCTGGAAGCTCAGCCGGTTGGCGGTCAGGTCGGGTATCGCGAAGTCGACGCCGACCGCTTTGGAGAGCCAGTCGGTGATGTGCGGGCTCTCCGCGGCCGAAACTTCCGCGAGATGCCGTGTCTGGCGTGCGTAGACGCGGTGATAGTCGGCAATGTCGTCAAGCCAGCTTCGCGATTGCACCGCCTGTGCCGGCGCTGCCGGCGCGGCGTGCTGCGCGCCAAGCAGGTAGCCGGCGCTGCCGCCGGCCAGGAGCAAGACCAGCGCTGCCGCACCAAGGCGTGCCGGCGTGCCGTAGGCCGTGACTTGCTTCGGAGGTTCGCTCGGGGGCGGACGTCCTGCATCCTGTCCGCCGTCGATCGAAACCAGTTTGATGTTGCGGACGAGATCCAGGGGCACCGGCTCGTGCAGCATGTCCTCGAACGCCTTGCGTCCCAGGTCGCTTCCCAGCTTCAGCCGATTGAAGAGTGTGCGCGCCCTCTCGTCGTGCGCCAGAATTCCGTCGATTTCATTTGCTTCCGCATGCGAGAGCTGTCCGTCCAGATAGGCCGACAAGCGCACTTCGAGCGGGAGACCCTGCGTGCTTTCCAAGCTCAGGTCCTCCTTTCTGTCTGTTCCGAGATCATTGCGGCTAGCCTTATGCGCGCCGTCGAAAGTCTGCTCATGACGGTCCCGATGGGGATTCCGAGGATCTCCGCCGCATCCCGGTAGCTGTGGCCTTCCACGTTCACCAGGAGAAACACGCTCGAGAGACCTTCTGGCATCGTCATGATCAATTTGTGCAATTGCTTGGCATAGACGGCCTTGTCGGCCGATGCCTCGATGTGCAGGTCGTCCTGCTCGGAAAAATCGACCGTTCCCGATCCGGTGCGGACCTTGCGCTTCCTGATCTCGTCCACCCAGAGATTGCGCGTCATGGCATATATCCAGCTTTCCAGCCGTCCCTCGCCGTTCCACAGATGGCTGCGGGTGATGGCGCGTTCGCAGGCTTCCTGAACGAGATCGTCCGCGTCGCTGGCGTTTCGGGTCAATGTCATGGCAAAGCGGCGCAGCTTAGGCAACAGACCAACCAATTCACGCCGGAATTCATTCGATTCTGCCGTCGGACGCATTGTACTTCCAAGGAAACGTTCGAGATCAGACCAGTATTCGCCGCAAATCCTGCCCGCGACCATTGATATGGAACATTTGGGCTGCGCTCTGCAAGCGCAGGTTCAGGCACAATTGAAGATTCGGGCGCTTCGGCCGAAGCTGTTGGGGATAGGAATGGCAGGGATCGGCGCGACCCTAGTACCGATGTGACCGGCCGAGTCGGTCAAAGGGTGTTGCGGTCGCCGCCCAAGCGCCTGGACCAGCGATCTGACAGGCTGGATCTCGACCCGTTTCACTTCGATCCTGCCACAGGTCGGCGCCGAGAAGGCGCGACGGCGAGGGCCGCTCGGGTCCCTGCACTGTGGCGCGAGATGAGACGCGATCGAAATGCCCCTTATTCCTCGCTCGGGAAGCGCGTTGTTTCGGCAAGCGCGACGCCTGATCCCAAGGCGTCGAGCTCGTAGCGCTCGCGCATAAGGTTCCAGCGCCCCGGTTCTCCGGAAATCTCGAACAGGTTGTAGGCAGCCGGCGGCTTGTGTCCGCCCGGCCCCTGCGAAGCCGAGGCGATCCCGACGACGGGGACCTGGCCGCCTGTGGGACCGCGAAGCCAATGAACGGTGTTGAAATGGGTATGGCCGTGCAGCACCAGTTCCGCGCCGCCGGAGGAAATCGTCGCGGCGAAGCGGCGGATACCGATCATTCGTTTGTGGAAGGAGGTCGCGCCGCGGATCGGCGGATGGTGGATCATCACCACGCGGAACAGCCCGGCCTTACCGGCTGCCTGCAACAGGTCGACCGTCGCTCTTGCCTGGCGTCGGCCGAAATAGCCGCTCGCCGCGAAGGGTGGCGTCGCCACTGCGGTCGAACAGCCGATCAGGGCGACATTGCCGCGCACGCGCATGTAAGGAAAGACCGGGCTGCCGGCGTTCCAGTCGGCAGGGGCTTCGTCGCCGCGCATGTAGGGATACCAGGCCCGGCAAGAGCGCTCATACGCGCCGGGTACGTAGGCATCGTGATTACCGGGCACGACGGACACGTTTTCGGGTTTGCCCACGTCGCTCAGCCAGCAGGCGACCGTATCGATCTCGACGGCCGCTGCAAGGTTGACGAGGTCACCGGTGATGGCAAGGTGATCCGGATTGCGCCGCTCCAGATCATCCATCAGCAGGCCAAGCGTGTTGGGAAAGAGATGGCGGCGGCGGTTGCGGTGCCAGTTGACGAAGCCGGTGATCCGCTTCGACGCCAGCTCGAGCACGGAGAGCGCGGGCAGTGGACCGAGGTGGATGTCGGAGATGTGGGCGAGGCGAAACATGGCTTTCCTTAAACCGAGTCAGGGTTGGAAGGGAATGCCGCCAGCTCCGATTCGTTGCCGGGGAGGGTTGTTGCCTGTTTTCAACGGGACAATTCACCCAGGTCACCGGTCCGGTCTTGATTCAGCCGGCTCTTGGGTGAAGCCTTGCGGGGCGAGGCAGAGGCGCGTTGAACGGGGAGGCGCATGAGCAGCGAACGGCCGCCGGAAATGCGAAACCTTTGGGCGCGCCTGGTCACACGTGTGGTGCATGGCTATTTCGCCTATGCGCGCGGGATGACGCTCGGCGTGCGCGCGGCCTGCTTCGATGCCGAGGGACGCGTCTTTCTCGTGCGCCACAGCTATGTCCCCGGTTGGCATCTGCCCGGTGGCGGCATCGAGCGGCACGAGACCGCGCAGCAGGCGCTTGCCAAGGAACTGCGCGAGGAAGGCAATCTGCTTGCCGGCGACCCGCCGCGCCTGTTTCACGTCTATTTCAACAGAAGGACGAGCAAGCGCGATCACGTGCTGTTCTATGTCTGCGCGAACGTGCGCCAGAGCGCACCGAAGCGGCCCGACCGGGAAATCCGCGAGGCAGGTTTCTTTTCGCTCGATGCCTTGCCGGACGGGGTGACGCCGGCGACGCTGCGCCGGCTCGACGAGGTGGCCGGCCAAATTCCGCCGGCCGATTTCTGGTGACGTCGGCGCCGCGCTCGGTCTCAGGCGGCCAGTAGCCGTTCCCGCCCGTGGGGCGCGGTGAGGTCGAGTTCCGGCCCTTCCGGGACGATCCCCGTCGGATTGATCGTCAGGTGGCTGCGGTAGTAGTGCTGCTTGATGTGGAACATGTTCACCGTCTCGGGGATGCCGGGCACCTGGTAGAGGTCGCGCAGGTAGCCGGACAGGTTCGGATAATCGGCGATGCGGCGAATGTTGCACTTGAAGTGGCCGACATAGACGGCATCGAAGCGCACGAGCGTCGTGAACAGGCGCCAGTCCGCCTCGGTGATCCGCGCGCCGGTCAGGTAGCGCTGCTGCGACAAGCGCTGCTCGAGTTCGTCCAGCGTTTCAAACACGCGGGCGACGTTCTCCTCATAGGCGTCCTGGGTCGTCGCGAAGCCGGCCTTGTAGACCCCGTTGTTCACCGTGTCGTAGATGTGGTCGTTCAGCGCGTCGATCTCGGCACGCAGGTGGGCCGGATAATAGTCCTCGCGCGAGCCGGTGATCCCGTCGAAGGCCGAATTGAACATGCGGATGATCTCGGCCGATTCGTTGGAGACCATGCGGTTCTGCTGCTTGTCCCAGAGTACCGGAACGGTGACGCGGCCGGAATAGTGCGGATCGGCCTTCACATAGATCTGCCAGAGCGTCTCGGCACCGAAAAGGTGATCGACGGTGCCGCCGTTTTCGCCCTTGAACTCCCAGCCCTTCGACAGCATCACCGGATCGACGATCGAGACCGAAATCAGGTCTTCCAGCTTCTTCAGCTTGCGGAAGATTAGCGTGCGGTGCGCCCAGGGGCAGGCCAGCGAGACATAGAGATGGTAGCGGCCGGCCTCGGCCTTGAAGCCGCCTTCGCCGGAGGGGCCGGGTTCGCCGTCGGACGTGACCCAGTTGCGAAACTGCGAGGCCGCCCGCTTGAAGTGACCCCTGGTGGCCGCGGTGTCGTACCAGACATCATGCCAGATGCCGTCCACAAGCTTTCCCATGCCGATCTCCTTATGGCTCCCGAATACACTGTCAAAATAGGTTCAACGGTCGGGAACGGCTAGGTGCTGTTTCTTGAACAGTGCGTTTTGGGCTTTGACAGGCGGCGTTTTTCTGCTATCCGCGCTGGTTAGAAAACGCGTGCCGGATGGCACGAAGAGGATTCGGTTCCAACGATGTTCTTTGCAGGAAACCCGCGACGACGCTGATGCTCTCAAACGCCTCTCTCGAGGCGAAGCCATCCTATTGTCTCGCACACGGTTCCTGTTCCCATGCACAAGCACGACCTCGTCTACCTGACCGAACACGCTTCCCATGACGCCGCCATCGAACACATCAACGAAGAGGCGTTCGGCCCCGGACGGCATGTGCGCGCCGCGGCACGGATCCGCGAACAGGGCCCGCACGACCGGTCGCTGTCGTTCGTCTGCGCCGATGACGGCGAGACGATCGCCTCGGTGCGGATGACGCCGGTGATGGCCGGCAGCGTGAAGGCACACCTGCTCGGCCCGCTCGCGGTCCGGCCGTCGCACAAGAACAAGGGTATCGGCCGGGAACTGGTGCGCATTGCTGTCGAGGCAGCCAGACGGAAGGGATCCGAGGCGGTCATCCTCGTCGGCGATCCGCCCTATTACGGCCCGCTCGGCTTCGAGAAGGTGGCCTACAATGCGCTGACCTTCCCCGGTCCGGTCGACCCGAAGCGGGTGCTGGTGGTGCCGATCGCCGCCGACACGCACGAGCGGCTGAGGGGCGAGATCGGCTGGCGGCCCGATGACGCGGCTGCGGATGCACCGGCGAAGCGCGCTGCGGCAGGCTGAGGTGACGGCGATCGCCAGCAACCCTTGCCAGAGAGTTGCCACAACGTCCCCGCTTCAAGGAACGAGGCCCCGGCAGGCCAGGGCGACATTCGCAAACGACCTCGGGCCATCCGGCCGGCCTGCCTCGTAGGCATCGCGCACGGCGGCGTCGATGCGCGCCTGCTCCTCGATCCCGAGCGTGGCGACATAGTGGCCGAGCGGGCCTTCGCCCGCAGCGATCGGCGCCCAGTAGTCGTCGAAGTTCCGGTAGTCCATCCGGACTACGAGCTGGGTATCGACGACGTCCACAAGCCCCTGCTCGATGAAAGTCTGCTTCATTTCACCGGGTTGCATCATCGGCTGGAAGCAGTAGCGGCCGCGCAACTGGCGACCGCCTTCGCTGAGTGCCGCCACCGTGTCGACCATCATGCGCATGCCAGGCATGCCGCCAAGATGGTCCCACACGGCCGCCGCGACCACGCCGCCGGGTCGCACGACGCGCCGCATCTCGGCGACGGCCTTGGCAGCGTCGGGTACGAAATGGAGCACGAGCAACGCCATGGCGCGATCGAACCTGCCATTGGCGAAGGGCAGGGCGCAGGCATCCGCCTGCCGGATTTTTATCCGCGGATCGGTGTTGCGCCGGGCGGCCGCTTCGACGAAGACCGGCGAATAGTCGATCGCGACAATGTCATCCACATTGGCAGCCTCGGCGAGGGCGAAGGTGAGACTGCCGGTGCCGCAGCCGACGTCGATGATCTTTTCGCCGTCGGCAAGCCCGGCGAAATCGATGAACTGGCGGGCGAGAATTTTGCTCCAGCGCCCCATCAGTTGGTCATAGCCGGCCGGATCGTGAACATGGAAGGTTGACGGCATCGAAACCTCCATCCCGTGCGGGGCCGTCAGGGGCCCGATCAGCACCTGTCCTGAACGCGAAGAACCGCCCGCTCCGTGCGTTCGGTCCGGAAGTTCGTCACGCTTGGTGCCGCGCTTCGTCGCGTTCAGCGCTGAGGCGCTCTTTCAGCGTCCCTCACGATACCACATGCCCGACAGCGCAAGCAGCAGCAGCCCGACGCCGGCGAAGCCTGCAAAGAGCGGCAGGCTGTCGACGCTCTTCAGCGCCGTCTCGTTGGTCATGCGCAGCGAAAGGCGCTGCGGATCGGACGCGCGAACCGATCCGGAGACCGGCAGGAGCGGCGGCATGTCGAGCGCGTTTTCGGCGTCGGCCAGACGCCGCACCGTTCCCTTCGTCTTGTCAGCCAGCGGCTGAAGCGTCTCGGTGGTCGAGATCGTCGCCTTGAATTCCTGGGCATCGATTGCACCGACATGCACCAGCGCCGTCAATCCCTCGTTCTCTATCTCATAGAGGCCGGTTTCCGCCGTCTTGACCTCGGCGCGGTAAAGCCCGGGACCATCGGCCTTCAGTTCGACGGAACTGGTCTTGCCCGAGGGCAATTTCATGATCGCCGGGCCCGGAGCCTCCTTGATCGTCTGACGTGTGATCTCCAGCGTCCGGCCGAAGGCGCGCGCCGTTAACGCTTCTTCCTCGAGCGCCGGTTCCTGCATCAGCCAATGGGCGGTGCGGCGATAGAGGGAGACGTGCGGGCCGCCGCCCTCGAAGCCGCGCGCCCACAGCCAGCCCTGATCGGACAGCAGCATGGCGACGCGCCCCTTGCCGTGGCGGTTGAGCACCAGGAGCGGGTGGTTGTCCGCGCCTTCCATGACGACGCTGCCCTGCGGCGGGCCCACGTCGACCGTACGGAACCAGCGTCCCCAGTGCGGCGGCTCGTCCAGCGCCCCCTCCAGTCCGCGGGTGACAGGATGCTTCTTGCCCTGTTCGGTGAGCCGCGGATAAAAGGCCTTCTCGTTTATTACCCCGGTCGGCGTTGCAGGCAGCACGACCGACAGCGGCGTGTAGGCGATCGAATCGTTGCCGGCATGTTCGGGGCCGGCGGCAATCAGCAGCGCGCCGCCGTTTTCCACGTATTGGGCGATGTTGTCATAGTAGAGGATCGGCAGCACGCCACGGTGCTGGTAGCGATCGAAAATGATCAGGTCGAACTCGTTGATCTTGTCGACGAACAGCTCCCGCGTCGGGAAGGCGATCAGCGACAGCTCGTTGATCGGCGTTCCGTCCTGCTTTTCCGGCGGCCGCAGGATGGTGAAGTGGACGAGATCGATGGCCGTGTCCGACTTCAGCAGGTTGCGCCAGGCGCGTTCGCCGGCATGCGGCTCGCCGGACACGAGCAGCACCCGCAGGTTCTCGCGGATGCCATCGATCAGGTGGACGGCGCGGTTGTTGGCGGTGGTGATTTCGCCCTGTATCGGTTCAACAGCGAATTCCAGCACGTTGCTGCCGCCGCGCGGCACCGTGAAGCGGAAGGGCATCTCCGCGCCGGGCGTGGCCATTTCCGAGGCGATCTCGTTGCCGTTCAGTCGGATCGTTACACGCGCCGTCGTTCCTGGCCCCTTGCCGTCGTCAGTCACGCGAAACTTCAGTTCCTGCGGTTCGCCGACGATGCCGAAGCGCGGCGCGCTGAGGACCTCGATGCGCCGGTCGAACTCGTCCGGCCGGCCGGTGATCAGCGCGTGCACGGGCGCGTCGAAGCTGGTGAAGGCGGCCGGGTCCGGGATGTCGTGCACCTGTCCGTCCGTCACCAGGATGGCGCCACCCACCCGCGAGGGGGGAACGTCGGCGAGGGCCGCCGTCAGGGCGTCGAAGAGGCGGGTCGAGGGCGTGTCGGAGTCCGGATCGTTGCCGGCCTCGACGATGCGCGGCTCGAGGCGCGGGTAGCGGGCAAAACGCGCCTTGAGATCCTCCACGGCCTTGTCGGTCATCGCGGTCCGGTCGGCGTTCTGCTGGCTTTGGCTGCGGTCGACGACGACAGCGACCACCGTCGGCAGCGGTTCGCGCTCCTCGCGTGTGACGACCGGGTTCGTGAGCGCCAGCATCAGCAATGCGAGCGCCAGCGCGCGCAGCGACGAACCGCGCAGCCGGCGCCAGAGCCCGAAGGCGCTCAGCAGCACGGCAACCGCTGCGAGCAGGGCAATCGCATACCAGGGAATGAGCGGTGAGAAGGCGATGCTCATGTCACTGCCCCAGCCGTTCGAGAAGCGCGGGCACGTGGACCTGGTCCGCCTTGTAGTTGCCGGTCAGCATGTACATCATGATGTTAACCCCGGCACGAAACGCGTGCTCGCGCTGCACCTCGTCGGGGGGGACTGTCGGCAGGAGCGGCATGCCGTTGTCATCGATCGCCCAGGCGCCGGCGAAGTCGTTGCCGGTGATCATGATCGGGGTGACGCCGTCGCCAGCGCGCGCGGGCCGGTTCGGGTCTTCCTTGTGGTCGAGTTCCGCCTCGACCCACAGGGGGCTGCCGGCGTAGCGGCCGGGAAAATTGGTCAGGAGGTAGAACGCCTTTGTCAGGACGTGGTCGGCCGGCACGGGCTCCAGCGGCGGAATGTCGAGGTCGGCCAGGATCGCGCGCAGCCGCTGCGTGTTGGGACTGGCTTCGCTGGCGTTTTCGATCGAGGAAAACTGGTCGCGTGTGTCGAACAAAACGGTGCCGCCGTTGCGCATGTAGGCGTCGATGCGGCTGATGGCGGCGGGCGTCGGCATTTCCGCGCTTGCGCTCACCGGCCAGTAGAGCAGGGGATAGACAGCCAGTTCGTCGGTCGCGATGTCGACGCCGACCGGGTCGCCGGGTTCAAGCGTCGTCCGGTAGGTGAGAAATTCCGTCAGGCCGGCGAGCCCGCGTTCCGAGGTGCGGTCGACATCAGTTTCGCCGGTGACGACATAGGCGAGATGGGTCGTATCCAGGCGCGCCAGCAGCGCATCGTCGCCGGGCTTGGTGTCGTCGGCAAGGGGCGATCCCGGCGAAAGGACCAGCAGCGCCAATGACAGCGCGCAGGGCATGGCAAGCGCGGCGGCGCGCGCCGGCGCCTGCCTGATGGTGCGGGCGAAGGCACCGCTCATGATCAGCACGATCAGGCTGTCGGCGATCAGCAGGAGTGCCGCGATCAGGAACAACGTCGGCTTGAGGGACTTCGCCAGCTGGCCGATCAGGTTCTCGCGCTCGATCGCCGGATCGGCCGCAGTTGGAAGCGGTGCCAGCCGTTGGCCGGCCGGAAACAGGTTGTGCGCGACAAACCCATCCTGCGCGCCGTAGAGACCGGGGGGATTGTCTGCCGTGGCCACACCCTTTCCTGCGATGGCGGGATCGAGCGGTTTGGCTTCGCCGGTATCGGTGGTCAGCGTGCCGACCGCGGTCAGGAGCCGGAACGGCGGCAGGCGCTGCCCCTGCGTTTCGCCCGACACGGCCACGCCGCCGCCGCGCGAAAGCTGCACGGTGCGCCGCAGCATTTCGACGAAGTCACCCGAAAGCGGCAGGTTCGACCAGCCGGTTTCGGCGCTGACGTGGAAAAGCACGATCCGCCCGGCGCCGACCTTTCCCGTCGTCACGAGCGGTGTTCCATCAGCAAGGCTCGCCCAGGTCCGCTCGGGAAGGTCCGGCGTCGGCTCGGCGAGCACCTGGCGCTTGACCAGCACATCGTCCGCGCGCGGCAGGCCGGCGAAGGGACTCGTCGCCGGATAGTCGGCAAGCGGCTGCGGCTCCGACCAGGACAGTGCGCCGTCAAGCGCACGCTCGCCCTTCCGGAGCATGACCGGCACCAGCGGGTCATCGGCAGGCGCTGCGGCGAGACGCGGTCCGGCGAAACGGATCAGCATGCCGCCCGCCTCCAGCCATTTGTTCATCGGGGCGTAGGCCTCCTCCGGCAAGCGGCCGATATCGGCCATGATCACGACCGATGGCCGTTGTTCGAGGAGCTCGGGAATACCGGTGGCGAGGTCGGCAACGCCGGGGCGGATCAGGTCGGAATAGGGCGCCAGCGCCTTTTCGATGTAGTGCAGCGGCGAGAGCAGCGGTTGGCTGGCGTCCTGTGTTTCACCGCTCAGAAGGGCGACACGCCGGCGCCGAAAGCCGTCGTCCAAAAGGTAGGTGGCGCCGGCCGAGGCCAGGCCGTCGATGGTGATGTGGGCAAATTCGTTGCGCAGTTCGAAGGGCGCCGCAATGCTGCCGGTCGCCGTCGCTTCGCCGGCCTTGAAGGCGAGCGTTCCGTTGCCGATCGGCCGGCCGCGCGTGTCGTGGGCGGTGAGTGCCAGCGTTCGCGCCTCGCCCGTCGAAAGACGGCTTGCCGTGACCGTCAGCGCTTCAGCGTCGTTGTTGGCGTCCGTGATTGCGACGGTCCCTTTGCCGTCCCCCTCGATCAGGCGCAGATTTGCCGGCTGCAATGCTTTCAACACTGAAAGCGTGCCGTCGGCATCACCATTGGCAATTCCGTCGGAAAGGAAGGCAAGCGTGCCAGGCGGGGTGCTTGCAAGCGCGGTCTTCAGGGCCGCGAGTGCAGATTCGCGATCTGCCGGCAAGGGGAGGGCCTGGGTCGCGGCGAGCCGCGCGCGGGCCGTTGCCGCGTCGGTCGGAACGGCATCGTGATGCCGTTCGACGGTGAACACCATCGCGATGGGCACGTTGCGCGCCTCCGCATCGTCGATCAGGGCGGATGCGGTGTCGACACGCCGCTGCCAGTCGGTGGCGGTGGCCCAGCTGTTGTCGATGACGAGCACGAGCGGACCCGCGGCCGAAAGCGTGTTTTCGCGCGGATTGAGCACGGGCTCGGCGATCCCGACAATGACGGCCGCCGCCATCAGCATTCGCAGCAACGTCAGCCACCATGGGCTTCGCGCCGGCGTTTCCTCGCGCTTCAGGATCGAGGCGAGGATGCGAAACGGCGGAAAGGCTTCGACGACGGGCCTTGGCGGGGTCAGCCGCAAGAGCCACCAGATCGCCGGCAGAAGCACGAGTGCGGCAAGGACGGCCGGATAGGCGAACACGAGGCTGCTCATCGGTGTGCTCCGGCAGCGCGCATTGCCGGCAGACCGGAGAGGTACATGTGCGCAGCGACGATCGCCTCGGACGCGAGATGGTCGGTGCGGTGTACGACGAAGCTCCAGCCGAGATGGCGCAGGTTGTCGGCCAGCGTGGCGCGCCGAGCCTGATAGGCGCGGGCGTAGTCGTCCTTGAGCGTCTCTGCGCGACCGGCGGTCAACTTTTGCCCGGATTCAGGGTCGGTGAACTCGGTGCGGCCGGTATAGGGGAACAACTCTTCGGCCGGATCAGCGATTTCGATCACGTGGCCGCGAAAGCCGCGTTTGGCCAGCGGCGCGAGCCGCTCCATCACCCCATCCGGCGGATCGAGGAAGTCGCCGATCAGCACGATGTCGCTCGAGCCGCGGATCATCTCGGTGGAGGGGAGACCGTCGGCGAGTGTGCTGTGGGCAAGGGCGGTCGCGAGCCGGTCGGCCGCATTACGGGCTGCGATCGGCTCCATGATACCCGGGCAGCCGATGCGCTCGCCCGAGCGGGCGAGGATCTCGGCGAGCGCCAGCATCACCACCAGCGCGCGGCTTTCCTTCGACACCGCGCCGAAGCTCGACTTGTACATCATCGAGGGCGACAGATCGGCCCAGAGCCAGATCGTGTGCGCCGCCTCCCATTCGCGATCGCGCACATAGGTATGGTCGTCGCGGGCCGAGCGCCGCCAGTCGATCCGGGCAAGGCTCTCGCCGGTCACATAGGGACGGAACTGCCAGAAGTTTTCGCCGATTCCGCGCTTGCGGCGGCCATGCCAGCCGGCGATCACGGTGTTGGCAAGACGGCGGGCCTCCACCAGGCAATCCGGTATCAGTGCCGCGCGCGCCTGCGCTCGCGACAGGACCTCGGCTGTCGGTGTGCGTCGGACGATCTCGCCGATTGCAGGCATGGCGCGCTCCCCGTCAGCCGCGGGCCTGGTTGACGAGCGAGGCAATGACGTCGCGTACGGACATCCCTTCGGCACGGGCGGAGAAGGTCAGCGCCATGCGATGCTGCAGCACAGGCTCGGCGAGCGCCAGCACGTCGTCCACCGACGGCGCCAGCCGGCCGTCATAGAGGGCGCGGGCGCGGGCGCACAGCATCAGCGCCTGGCCGGCGCGGGGACCCGGCCCCCAGGCGACCTGCTTGTCGGTGGCGGCATTGCCGTTGCCCGGACGGGCCGAGCGGACCAGCGAGAGGATCGCGTCGAGCACGGTCTCGCCGATCGGCATCTGGCGGATCAGCGTCTGGATCTCCTGCAGGCGCGCGCCTGTGATCGCCTGTCCGGCCTGCACTTCGCCGGTGCCGGTCGTCTCCAGCAGGATCCGCCGCTCGGCGGCAAGATCCGGGTAGTGCACGTCGACCTGCAGCAGGAAGCGGTCGAGCTGGGCTTCCGGCAGCGGATAGGTGCCCTCCTGTTCCAACGGGTTCTGGGTTGCCAGCACGTGGAAGGGGCGCGGAAGGTCGTTGGCGCGACCCGCGATCGTGACATGGTACTCCTGCATCGCCTGCAGGAGCGCCGATTGGGTGCGCGGCGAGGCGCGATTGATCTCGTCGGCCATCAGCAATTGCGTGAAGATTGGGCCGGGGACGAAGCGGAAGGAGCGCTTGCCGTTGTCGTCCTGGTCCATCACTTCGGAGCCTAGGATGTCGGAGGGCATCAGGTCCGGGGTGAACTGGATGCGGCTCGAGGAGAGACCGAGGACAGTGCCGAGCGTCGCCACGAGCTTCGTCTTCGCCAGCCCCGGTACCCCGACGAGCAGCGCATGGCCGCCGGAGAGAATGGCGAGCATGGTCTGCTCGACCACGCTCTCCTGGCCGAAAATCACCTTCCCGACTTCCTTGCGCACCAGCGCGATATCGGCAAGCGCGTTCTCGGCCGCAGCGATGACGGCTTTTTCGTCCAGGCCCGTTTCAGGGGATTTCGCGACGCCCATGGTCGTCTCCAGATGCCAGATTTGCAGTCCGGCGGTGCCGCCGGTCGAATATTGAGCTTATAGGCTGGCCCGCTGCTGACAAGCGGCCATGAAATGACTATCTCGTGACATGGGAATGAGATAGGGGGCAACCGGGACGGAACAATGGCGAAAGGCGAATTTCAGGCGACGAGTGATCCGGCCGGCCTCGCGGCCCTGATTGCGCGCGCTGCCGCAGACCAGGGGCAGAGCCGCGGCCTGCCGCCGGTGGACAGATGGAATCCGCCCGATTGCGGCGATATCGACATGGAGATCCGCGCCGACGGCACCTGGTTCTACATGGGCACGCCGATCGGCCGAGCGCCTCTCGTGCGGCTCTTTTCCACGGTGCTGCGGCGCGACGAGGATGGAAAGACCTATCTCGTAACCCCTGTGGAAAAGGTCGGCATCCGGGTCGTCGACGCCCCCTTCGTGGCCGTCGAGATGGATAGCCAGGGCAAGGGCGAGACGCAGACGCTCACCTTCCGCACCAATGTCGGCGATGTGGTTGAGGCCGGAGCCGAGCATCCCTTGCGTTTCGTCATCCATGGCGAAAACAACGAATTGAAGCCGTATCTTCACGTGCGCGGACGGCTGGAGGCACTGATATCGCGGCCGGTGATGTACGACATCGTCGCACTCGGCGAGACGATCGTCATCGATGGAATGCCGATGTTTGCGGTGCGCTCCGGCGGAGCCGTGTTCCCGATCATGCCGGCGGCCGAGCTGGAAACGCTGTCGCAATGAGTTTTCCCCTCTACAGTGCCGCCGAGTTCCGTCGCCGCGCCATGGCGCAGTCCCTGACGCTGCATCCGGAGGACTGGCGCGAGAACGGGGACGCAAAGCTCAATCCGACGACGATCCCGCATGTCGAGGGCATGAAACTGAAGGATGCCGCCGTGCTGATCGCGGCGGTCAACGACGGTGACGATGCGCGGGTGATCTTCACGCAGCGCACCGCCTCGCTGCGCAAGCATTCGGGCCAGGTCGCCTTTCCGGGCGGCGCGGTGGACGAGACCGACCGCGACATGGAAGAGGCGGCCGCACGCGAGGCTGAGGAAGAAATCGGGCTCGATCGCCGGTTGATCGAGCCGGTCGGGCGGCTTCCGGATTACATGGCGCTGTCCGGATTTCGCATCACGCCGGTTCTGGCGGTGGTGCAGCCCGGCTTTTCCCTGCACCTCAATCCGGACGAGGTCGACGAGGTGTTCGAGGTGCCGCTGTCCTTCCTGATGAATCCGGCCAATCACGCGATGGGAAGCGGCGTCTGGCTCGGCAGCGAGCGGTACTACTATCGCATGCCCTACGAGGGGCGAGATATCTGGGGCATCACTGCGGGCATCGTCCGGGTGATCTACGAAAGGCTCTACGCATGACATCGGTCGCGGATCAGGCCTGGTTCAAGGACCCCGCGCTTCAGCGCGTGCTGACGCTGCTCAATGAAGACGGCGGCGAGGCGCGGGTCGCAGGCGGAGCCGTGCGCAACAGCCTGATAGGGATGCCGGTGGGCGACGTCGACATCGCCACCACCCTTGTTCCCGCCGATGTGATCGCGCGTGCCGGGGCCGCCGGGGTCAAGGCCGTTCCGACCGGTATCGATCATGGCACGGTGACGCTTGTCGTGGAGCGCACCCCATTCGAGGTGACGACGCTGCGCCGCGATGTGGAAACGGACGGCCGGCGTGCGCAGGTGGCATTCGGCACGAACTGGCAGGAGGATGCCGAGCGGCGCGATCTCACGATCAACGCGCTCTATGCGACGGCTGACGGAACGGTGATCGACCTCGTCGGCGGCCTGGCCGATATCGAGACGCGGACCGTGCGTTTCATCGGCGACGCGGACCAGAGGATCGCCGAGGACTACCTGCGCATTCTCCGCTTCTTCCGCTTCTTCGCCTTCTACGGCGGCGGCCGGCCGGATGCGGACGGCCTTCGCGCCTGCGCCCGCGCCAAGGCAAAGCTCGCCTCCCTGTCGGCCGAACGCGTCTGGTCGGAGACGAAGAAGCTTCTTTCCGCCCCCGATCCGTTCCGCGCCCTTCTGTGGATGCGCCAGTCGGGCGTGCTCACCGAAATCCTGCCGGAAACGGAAAAGTGGGGCATTGATGCCGTTCCCGCCCTGGTCGCCGCCGAGACCGCCTGCGGTTGGGCGCCGGATCCGTTGCTTCGGCTGGCCGCGATCCTGCCGCCGGATACGGAAAGACTTGCCGGACTGGCGGCGCGCCTGAAGCTGTCGCGCGCCGAGGCAGCCTATCTCGCCCAGTGGGCCGGCGCGCCCGAAATTCCAGCCACCCTTGCAGAGACGACCTTCGACCGCATGCTCTACCGCAGCGGGGTGCAGGGGATTATCGTTCGCCTGAAGCTGGCTTTGGCGTCATCCCGCGCGAAGGCAGAAGCCGATCCGCAGGCCATGGCCTTCAGCGGCCTTTGCCAGCGGTTGCTGGCGCGGGCCGAACGCTGGTCTAAGCCAGACTTTCCGCTGTCCGGCACAGATGTGCTGGCCGCTGGCGTTGCAGCCGGCCAGCAGGTGGGCGACATCCTCAGGATGTTGGAAAACGAGTGGGTCGAAAGCAATTTCAACCTCGACCGGGCAAGCCTTCTTGCCCGGCTGGCAACGCTCGCGACGTAGGGGCTGGCCGGCGCGCACTCTTACCCATGCTCGCCCGGTACGCCTGCGCCTCAATGGACCGCTTCAGGCCCTCTCCACCGTCGGTTCGTCGACGATCCGGGCCTTGATGTTTTCGACCATGTTCTCGCGGATCACCGTCTCGCCATGTGTGTCGCGCATGTGCTCGATGACGCGGCGCACGACTTCAGCGTCGCTATCGGCGCGGGTATGCCATTCACAGCCGGGGACAAGCGTTCCGCATTCAAACAGTCTCATGGCGGGTCTCCCTTGTTTTGACGTATGCATGAGGACCTTAGTTTGCGCGAAGCAATTTGATCATAGCACGTCACAACAACTTCGAACGACGGATTGATCCGCCCAGTTCCGAATTGCCGATAACGTGCGCCTGCGGGCGCGTCAGTCGACCTTGCTGTCGGGCTTTGCCCAGGCGTCGAAGCAGGCGGACGACTTGTACCTGGCATCCTTGGACGGAGATGGGGAGCCGGTGCCGGCAAGTTGGCGGCGAGCCAGTTGCAGAAAGTAGTCTCGCGGCAGGTCGCTGCCGCTTTCGAGGCGCATTTTCTCGGCGACCCGAATGACGAATTCGGCGCTGTGTTGGCCGTGCTCGGCGTCACTCGACACACCGGCAGTCGCATGCGTCATGATAACCCTCCTCCAGCTTATACGTAAGGAGATGCTAACATGAAAAATTTCGGTACGGAATTCGGATGACGTCTCCGGCCTGCGACAAATCGGGTCAGGGCCAGCGGACGACCGGGGGGAGCGACGAGAGGATCGACTCGACATTCCCGCCCGTCTTCAGGCCGAAAATCGTGCCGCGATCGTAAAGCAGGTTGAATTCGACGTAGCGGCCGCGCCGGATGAGCTGTTCGTCCCGGTCTTCCTCGGTCCAGCCGTTGTTGAAGTTGGAGCGCACGATCTTCGGATAGACCAGCCCGAATGCCCTGCCGATGTCCTGGGTGAAGGCGAAATCGGCTTCCCAGCCGCCGGCCTCCTCCGGGGAATGCTGCCAATCGTAAAAGACGCCGCCGATGCCGCGCGGCTCGTTTCGGTGCTTCAGAAAGAAGTACTCGTCACACCATGTCTTGAACTTCTGATAGTCGGCGACCGGATGCCGGGTGCAGGTGATCTCCATGGCCCGGTGGAACAGCAGCGTGTCGGGATCGGTCTGCAGCCGACGACGGCCGAGCATCGGCGTCAGGTCCGCGCCGCCGCCGAACCAGTGGCTGGTGGTGACCACCATGCGCGTGTTCATGTGCACGGTCGGAACGTTCGGATTGACCGGATGGGCGATCAGCGAGATGCCGGAGGCCCAGAAACGCGGGTCTTCGCTCGCGCCCGGTATCTGTCCGCGGAATTCGGGCGAGAATTCGCCGAAGACGGTCGATGTGTGGATGCCGACCTTCTCGAAGACGCGGCCTTCCATCATCGACATTCGGCCGCCGCCGCCGTCGCCGCCGTCGCGCTGCCAGTCGCGCGCAACGAAGCGGCCGGGCGCACGATCGCTCAGGGGCCCCTGCAACTCGTCTTCGAGCGTTTCGAAGGCCGCGCACAGATGGTCCCGCAACGCCTCGAACCAGGCGCGCGCGCGCGCCTTCTTGGGCTCGATGTCATCCGGCAGGCCCTGCGGCAGGTCCGGTCTTTCCATGATCTGTTCCTGATTGTCGGGCCGCATTCTACGGCCGATTCGGCTTTCCTCACACTTCCCATTTTTGTGCCACACTTGGCAACCGTCGCCTCGGCGACGCCGGGGCGGGAGGACTCGCCAAAACGCCGGCGACATCCTATGTTTAGGCCATGAATGTGCTGCCGGAGGACATCTGCATGGCGCGTATTCCAGGCCCCCCGCCGCTCGATGGCCTGCGGCGGCGGATTGAACAGAGCAGGCGTGCCCGGCCCGCGCAGGAAAAGGGCCACTTCATCCGCGAGACCTATCGCCTCGAGCGCGGCGCTGCGCGCCAGAAGGCCCGCGAGTGGTTCGATACCTGGCCGAAGGCCGCCTATTGGACCGAGGTGGAAAGCTGGCGCCCGCTCGAAGGCGACCGGATCGAGTTCACCATGCGGCGGCTGCCGAGCGCGGATTGAAGGCAGCCGCGCGGGTGCAACCGGTCTGTCTTCTTGCCTTCCCCGAATTCCTGACAGGGAATCGCCGCAGGTCGTCAAGGATTGCATTGACCGTGGAGGCGTTGCCCAATAGTTTGCGGCGCATCTGAAACAACAGAAAGGTGCCGGTTCGGGAAATGCGTCCGGCGAACGCCGCTTGTTCGAGCTTGCGATTGCATTTGGTCTTATCGTCATCAACGGGGTCTTTGCCCTTTCCGAACTCTCAATCGTCTCCTCGCGAAAAATCCGCCTGAAGACGCTCGCTGCGCAGGGAAAACGAGGGGCCGAGGCGGCCATGCGCCTCGCCGACCACCCCGGCAGGTTCCTGTCCACGGTGCAGATCGGCATTACGCTCGTCGGCATTCTCGCCGGTGCCGTTTCCGGCGCTGCGCTTGGCGTGCGTCTGGGTGAGATCCTGCGTGATGCAGGCGTGTCGAGCTTGTTCGCCGGACCGCTCGGCTACGGCATCGTCATCACGATCATCACCTATCTTTCGGTCGTCGTTGGCGAACTTGTGCCCAAGCAGGTTGCCCTGCGCAATCCGGAGCGCTTTGCCTGTGCGGTCGCCCCCGCCATGTTGCTGCTTTCCAAGGCGGGCGGTCCGTTCGTCTGGTTGCTGGACGGCTCGACACGGGTGATCTTTCGCCTGCTCGGCTTGCACGAAGCACCGGAAAGCGTCGTCACTGACGAAGAGATCAAGGCGGTCATGGCGGAAGCGGAAGCCGCGGGCGTCATCGAAAGCGGCGAGCAGAGCATGATCGCCGGCGTGATGCGCTTCTCTGACCGGGAAGCCCGGGGCTTGATGACCCCGCGCAAGGACGTCGACTGGATCGATCTTAGCGACGATCGGGACGAAATCCGCCGGCAGATCTTCGCAAGCCCGCACTCGCGCCTTCCCGTCGGCGACGGTGGCATCGAATCCATCATCGGCATCCTGCAGGTGAAGGAGCTTCTGCCGGCGGCCTCGTCCGGCGCGCCGTTCGACATTCGCACCTACATCCGCCAGGCGCCCGTCATCCCCGACAGCATGGACGCGATGCGCGTGCTCGAAGCGCTGCGCTCCTCCGATGTGCCGATGCTGCTCGTTCATGACGAGTACGGCCACTTCGAGGGGGTGCTGACGCCGGCCGACGTGCTGGAAGCGATCGCTGGCGTGTTCCGTTCCGATGTCGGTGAAGGCGAGGCGGACGACTATGCCGTGCGGCGCGCCGACGGATCCTGGCTGATCTCCGGTTCGATGCCGATCGACGAAATGGCAGACCAGCTCGGCCTGTCGCTGTCCGACAACCGAAGCTACCAGACCGCCGCCGGCCTCATCATCGATCTGCTCCAGCATCTTCCGGTCACGGGTGAGGTCGTCCAGACGCAGGGCTGGCAGTTCGAGGTCGTGGACATGGACGGCCGCCGCATCGACAAGCTGCTGGCCAGCAAGATCGAATAGGCGGCATCGACGGCGATCGTCTTTTCCAAGCAGAACCCGGCGCCGACCCTGGCGGGCGGCTTCGCGCTTATCCGAAACCCGTCTGCCGCAAGGCTTCGCCGGCGATCATCGCCGCCGACATGGCGACGTTGATCGAGCGCTGTCCCTCGATCATGGGGATCAGCACGCGGGCATCGGCGGCGTCGTGCACAGGGTCGGGAACGCCGGCGCTCTCCCGGCCGAAGAGCATTATGTCGTCAGGCCGGTAGGCGAGGTCGACATAGGGCAAGGCTGCCTTGGTCGAGGCGAGAATGAGCCGACGGCCGCTGGCCTGGCGCCATTGCTCGAAGCGCTCCCAGGTGACGTGCCGGGTCAGCGTCACGGCGGCGAGATAATCCATGCCGGCCCGCCTCAGGCTGCGGTCGGAGATGTCGAAGCCGGCCGGCTCGATGATGTCGACGCCGATGCCGAGGCAGGCGGCGAGCCGCAGGATCGTGCCGGTGTTGCCGGCGATGTCGGGTTGGTAGAGGGCGATGCGGAGTTGCGACATGGCTTTCGCCTTAGCGCATAAACCCGCGCATCGGAATCGAAATCAAGATCGCGCAATGCGCCGGTCGGGGCCGTGGCGCCGCCGTCATGCAGTGGCCGGTGTCGCGGCATTGCCGCCGGCAGCGGACCGGTCAGGTTGTGCCGATCTGGCAACAGCGACCGGCAATGGTGCGCTTTCCGACGGTTTCCTCTGGCAAAATGTCGCATTTCACGCTAACAAGCGTCATCTTCAACGCGAGAACAGGGAGGCTTCCATATGGACACAGCATATCGACCACGCCTCCTTGACGGCAACACGCACCGTCTCGCCTAGGCGCTCAAGCGCTTTTTCAACCTTGAATTTTCAATCGACCGTGGGCTTCGTCGCTCGCCTCGCGGTCTCCCGGGCATCCTGTCAGGCTGGCGCTCCTCCGAATGCCATGCCGCGCGACCCGGGCAGATTTCGGAGAAGACTACCATGTTCGGCTGGTTCGAACGCAGACTGAACCCTTATCCCTCCGAGGAGCCGACGCTCCCGCCGAAGGGAATTCTCGCCTTTCTGTGGCACTATACGCGGCCGGCCGCGCCGTGGCTGTTCGTGCTCGGCTTCTGCTCCATGGTGCTGGGGATCGCGGAAGTGCTGTTGTTCCAGTTCCTCGGCAACATCGTCGACTGGCTCTCGGCCGGTGACCCGAACACGTTCCTTGCCCGCGAGGGCGGAACGCTGATCTGGATGGCCGTGCTCCTGCTCGTGCTCATTCCGGTCTTCGGGGCGCTGCACACGATGACGATGCACCAGGCGCTGGCAGGCAATTTCCCGATGATCGCCCGCTGGCAGATGCACCGCTACCTGATCCGCCAGAGCATGACCTTCTTCGCCAACGAGTTCGCCGGCCGCGTCTCGACGAAGGTGATGCAGACGGCGCTCGCCGTGCGCGAGACCGTCATGAAGATCATCGACGTCTTCATCTATGTGGTGAGCTACTTCGTCTCGATGATCGCGATCATCGCCTCGGCGGACCTGCGTCTCGTCGTGCCGCTGCTGGTTTGGTTCGTCGTCTACGTGAGCATCCTGCGCTATTTCGTGCCGAAGCTGATGGTGGTTTCGCGCGAGCAGGCGGATGCGCGCTCGATGATGACGGGCCGGATCGTCGACAGCTACACCAACATTGCCACCGTGAAGCTCTTCTCCCATGCCGGCCGGGAGGAGACTTATGCCCGCGAAGGCATGGACGAGTTCCTGCAGACCGTGCACAAGCAGATGCGCCTGATCACGCGCTTCAACATCCTGATCGACGTGAACAACGTCCTGGTGATGTTCCTCACTGCCGCCATCGGCATCTATTTCTGGATGTCGGGCGACGTGACGGTCGGTGCGGTGGCGGTCGCCGTCGGGCTTTCCATGCGCATCAACGGCATGTCGCAGTGGGTGATGTGGGAAGTGACGGCGCTGTTCGAGAACATCGGCACCGTCTACGACGGCATGGGCATGATGACGAAGGCGCACGACATCACCGATGCGCCGCAGGCCGCGCCGCTGGCTGCCAGGAAGGGCGCGATCGAGTTCGACCGCGTCGGCTTCCACTACGGCAACAACAAGGGCGTGATCGAAGACCTTTCGCTGTCGATCAAGGCGGGCGAGAAGATCGGCCTCGTCGGTCGCTCGGGCGCCGGCAAGACGACGATGATGAACGTGCTCTTGCGGTTCTACGACCTGGAGAAGGGGCGGATCACCATCGACGGACAGGACATCTCCGAGGTCACGCAGGACAGCCTGCGCAGCCAGATCGGCGTCGTCACGCAGGACACCTCGCTCCTGCACCGATCGATCCGCGACAACATCGCCTACGGCCGGCCGGAGGCAACGGACGCCGAGATCATCGAGGCGGCCAAGCGCGCCAATGCCTGGAGCTTCATCGAAGACCTCGTCGACCAGCAGGGTCGCAGGGGCCTCGACGCGCAGGTCGGCGAGCGCGGCGTCAAACTCTCCGGCGGCCAGCGCCAGCGCATCGCGATCGCCCGCGTCTTCCTCAAGGACGCGCCGATCCTGATCCTCGACGAAGCGACATCGGCGCTCGACTCCGAGGTCGAGGCGGCGATCCAGGAGAACCTGTTTGCGCTGATGCAGGGCAAGACGGTGATCGCGATCGCCCATCGCCTGTCGACGCTGACCGAGATGGACCGCCTCGTCGTGCTCGACAAGGGCCATATCCACGAGATGGGCACCCATGCCGAACTCGTCGCCCGCGGCGGCATCTACGCCGATCTGTGGAGCCGCCAGTCCGGCGGCTTCATCGCCGACGACGAGAAGGCGGAAGCGGCGGCGGAATAATAAACGGGACCGGTCCGCCAGGCGGACCGGTCCCGTTCCGAACTTTAATTTGCCGCCCTTGGGAATCGGCCTATATCTTGCCCATGCTTCTGCGCGCGATCTTTTCCTATTTCGAGAACTGGATAAAGCCTTTTGCGCGCAGCGAGGGTCTGCGCCCGCCCGCCGGCCTGATCGGCTTCATCTGGTTCTACGTGCGCCAGGCGCCGGGGCCGTTCATCGCCTTGATGATCCTTGGCGGATTGACGGCGGCGATCGAGGCGGCGACCTTCTGGTTCGTTGGCCGGCTCGTCGACATTCTGGGTACGGTGAACCCGGCCGATGGCTGGTCCGGACTGATTGCCGGTCATGGCTACGAACTTCTCGCGATGCTGTTTCTGATCGGCATCGTTCGTTTCGCCGTCACCTTCCTGATGGCGCTGTTCGACCAGCAGGTCATCACACCGGGCTTCTACAATCTCGTTCGCTGGCAGTCGTATGTGCATGTCGCGCGCCAGTCGCTTTCCTTCTTCCAGAATGACTTTTCCGGACGCATCGTCACCAAGGTCTGGTCATCCGGGCAGGCGACCGGTGACGTCATCACCTCCTTCATGGAAAGCATCTGGTTCGTGATGATCTATGCCGCCTCGACACTGGTGTTGATCGGCGGGCTCGATCTACGGCTGGCCGCCGTCGTCTGCGTCTGGATCGGCATCTTCGCGCTGCTGGCGCGGTTCTTCGTGCCGCGCATCCGTTACCATTCCAAGGAATCCGCGGAAGCGGCGTCCATGCTGAATGGCCGCATGGTCGACGCCTATTCGAACATTCAGACGCTGAAGCTTTTCGGCCGCGACGACGTCAACGATCGCTACATGCTGCAGGGCTTCGAGACCTATCAGGCGACGATCCTGCGCTTTACGCGCTTCCTGACGGGGGTTCGCGCCTCCCTGGGTCTGCTGTCGGGGATCATGATCGTCAGCATGGCGGTGCTGTGCATCCACCTGTGGCTGGCCTCCATGATCAGCGCGGGCGCAGTTGCCTTTACCATGGCGCTGGTGCTGCGGCTCAATTTCCTGCTCAACCGGCTGATGACCCAGCTCAACAGCATCATGCGCAACATCGGAACGATCCAGAATTCCGCCGAGCTGATCTCGCAGCCGATCGGTCTCGTTGACCGGCCGGGTGCCCGGCCCCTTGTGATGACAAGCCCTGAAGTCCGCTTCGAGCACATCCGCTTCCACTATGGGCGACAGTCAGGGGTGATCGACGATCTTTCGCTGACCATCCGCCCGGGCGAGAAGGTGGGCATCGTCGGCCGTTCGGGGGCGGGCAAGTCGACTCTCGTCAACCTGCTGCTCCGCTTCTACGACCTGGAGGGTGGCCGTATTCTTGTCGGTGGCCAGGATATTGCCGCAGTGACGCAGGAAAGCCTGCGTGCCAACATCGGCATGGTGAGCCAGGACACCGCGCTGCTGCACCGTTCGATTCGGGACAACATCCTGTTCGGCAAGGCGGACGCGAGCCAAGCCGAGGTGATTGCTGCCGCCGACCGCGCCGAGGCCAGCGAGTTCATCCAGCGTCTGGAAGACCAGCGGGGGCGGAAGGGTTACGACGCCCATGTCGGCGAGCGCGGCGTGAAGCTGTCCGGTGGCCAGCGACAGCGGATTGCTATCGCGCGGGTGATGCTCAAGGATGCGCCCATCCTCGTGCTCGACGAGGCGACGTCCGCCCTCGACTCGGAGGTGGAGGCAGCCATCCAGTCGAACCTGGAGAAGCTGATGCGCGGCAAGACCGTGCTTGCCATTGCGCACCGCCTCTCCACGATCGCCGCACTCGACCGGCTTGTCGTCATGGACCGCGGTCGGATCGTCGAGCAGGGGACCCATGCCGAACTCGTGGCGCGGCGTGGCATCTACGCCGAGCTCTGGGCGCGCCAGTCGGGCGGTTTCCTTGCGCGCGATCAGGCGGCGGAATAGACGAGCCGCAATGTAGACCACTCCGCGGGCGTTCGCCCCGCCAGCTACGGCATTGTCAGCTTCGGCAATGAAATCACAGCACTGGCTTTTCCCGCGACAATGTGCCCACCTGCGCTTGCCAAGACTGGACATAAGTTGCGTTCGAGCTTAGAACGCGCCCGATTGGCGGGGAATCTATGGCCGCATTGTGTCCGGATTTTCGGTTCCATGGGGTCAGTGCGGTAACCGCAGACTTTGCGTGAGAGGATGGTCAGGCCGTGAGCGAACACGACACAACAAGCGGGACCGCGGGCGAACCCACGCGCCGCGATTTTCTTTACATTACGACGGGAATGGCCGGGGTGGTCGGCGCGGCCGCGGTCGCCTGGCCGTTCATCGATCAGATGCGTCCGGATGCTTCGACGCTCGCGCTTGCGTCGATCGAAGTCGATGTTTCCAGTCTTGAGCCGGGCATGTCGCTGACGGCCAAGTGGCGCGGCAAGCCGATCTTCATCCGCAACCGCACCGACAAGGAAGTGGAAGAAGCCAAGGCCGTTCCGCTTGCCGAGCTGAAGGACCTGAACGCGCGCAACGCGAACGTTCCGGCCGATGCGGAAGCCACCGACCTTGAGCGCTCCGCCGGCGAGGGCAAGGAAAACTGGATCGTGATGATCGGCTCGTGCACCCACCTCGGCTGCGTGCCGCTCGGTCAGGCCGGCGATTTCGGCGGCTGGTTCTGTCCCTGCCACGGCTCGCACTACGACACGGCCGGCCGCATCCGCAAGGGTCCGGCGCCGGAGAACCTGCACGTGCCGACCTTCTCCTTCGTGTCAGATACAGTCATCAAGATCGGTTGAGGGGAATACTGATTATGAGTGCTGAACATTCCACCTACCAGCCGACGACCGGCATCGAGAAATGGGTCGACTCGCGCCTGCCGCTGCCGCGGATGATCCATGACAGCTTCATCTCCTATCCGGTGCCGCGCAACCTGAACTACGCCTACACCTTCGGTGCAATGCTCTCGGTGATGCTGATTGCGCAGATCCTGACCGGCATCGTCCTTGCAATGCACTATGTCGCCAGCACCGGCGAGGCCTTCAATTCGGTCGAGAAGATCATGCGCGACGTCAACAACGGCTGGCTGCTGCGCTACATGCACGCCAACGGTGCGTCGTTCTTCTTCATCGCCGTCTATCTGCACATCGCCCGCGGTCTCTACTACGGCTCCTACAAGGCGCCGCGCGAAATCCTCTGGATTCTCGGCGTTGTCATCTACCTGCTGATGATGGCGACCGGCTTCATGGGCTACGTTCTGCCTTGGGGCCAGATGTCCTTCTGGGGCGCGACCGTTATCACCGGCTTCTTCTCGGCCTTCCCGCTGGTGGGCGAGTGGATCCAGCAGTTCCTGCTTGGCGGCTTCGCCGTCGATCAGCCGACGCTGAACCGCTTCTTCTCGCTGCACTACCTGCTGCCGTTCATGATCGCCGGCGTCGTCGTCCTGCACATCTGGGCGCTGCACGTCACCGGGCAGACCAACCCGACCGGTGTCGAGGTGAAGTCCAAGACCGACACCGTTCCCTTCACGCCCTATGCGACGATGAAGGACGCGTTCGGCGTGTCGGTGTTCCTGATCGTCTTCGCCTGGTTCGTCTTCTACATGCCGAACTACCTCGGCCACCCGGACAACTACATCCCGGCTGACCCGCTGAAGACCCCGGCTCACATCGTTCCGGAATGGTACTACCTGCCGTTCTACGCGATGCTGCGCGCGATCACCTTCAACGTCGGCCCGATCGACTCCAAGCTCGGCGGCGTTCTGGTGATGTTCGGCTCGATCATCATCCTGTTCTTCCTGCCCTGGCTCGACACCTCGAAGGTCCGCTCGGCCGTCTACCGTCCGTGGTACAAGCTGTTCTTCTGGGTCTTCGTCGCCAACGCCATCATGCTTGGCTGGCTCGGCGCCATGCCCGCAGAAGGCATCTACGTCATCCTTTCGCAGCTCGGCACGCTCTACTACTTCGGTTTCTTCCTCGTCATCATGCCGGTCCTCGGCCTGATCGAGACCCCGAAGCGCATTCCGAACTCCATCACGGAAGCGGTTCTGGAACAGAAGAACGCCAACGCAAAGCTGGCCAAGGCCTGATCGCGACGCGACGAAAGGAAACCGAACAAAATGAAAAAGCTTCTTGCAAGCATTCTGTCGCTCGCAGTCGTCGCCGGCCTCGGCGCATCGATCGCCACCGCACAGGAAAATCCGGCCGCTGCCGGCGGTGCGGCGGCGGAGCACGCCACCCCGCACTATCCGATCAACAAGCCGCGCGAACAGGATTGGTCTTTCGCCGGCCCGTTCGGCAAGTACGACAAGGGCCAGCTGCAGCGCGGCCTGAAGGTCTACACCGAAGTCTGCGCCGCCTGTCACTCGATGAACCTGGTCGCCTTCCGCACGCTGGAGGACCTCGGTTACTCGGAAGCCCAGGTGAAGGCCTTCGCCGCGAATTACGAAGTTCAGGACGGACCGAACGCCGACGGTGAGATGTTCACCCGCAAGGCCGTTGCGTCCGACTACTTCCCGTCACCGTTCCCGAACCACGAGGCAGCAGCGGCTGCCAACAACGGTGCGGCGCCGCCGGACTTCTCGCTGATCGCGAAGGCCCGCGGCATCACCCGCGGCTTCCCGCAGTTCGTCTTCGACATCTTCACCCAGTACCAGGAGGGCGGGCCGGACTACATCTACTCGCTGCTGACTGGCTACCAGGACCCGCCGGAAGGCGTCGAAGTTGCCGAAGGCACGCACTACAACCCGTACTTCGCGAACTCGGCCACGCTGGCCATGGCCAATCCGCTCTCCGACGACCAGGTCACCTACGACGATGGCTCGCCGCAGACGGTCGACCAATACGCGCACGACGTCTCGGCGTTCCTGATGTGGGCCGCGGAGCCGCACCTGGAGGCGCGCAAGCGCACGGGCTTCATGGTCATGGTCTTCCTGATGATCTTTACCGGCCTGATCTACCTGACGAAGAAGTCGGTCTACGCGAACAAGGAACACTGAGCGGTTCCACCAAAACGCAAAGAAGGCGGCCCCGTGCCGCCTTTTTTGATGCGCCGACGAATCCCTCTTGCAATCGGCCACCATTGCCCATCTCTTTTTCCTGATCCGCCATACGGAACCTGCACATGACCACGCTCCACGACGAATTGATCGCGGCGATCCGCAACATTCCGGACTATCCGAAAGCGGGAATCATCTTCCGCGATATCACGACGCTGCTGGGCAGTCCCCGCGCGTTCCGGCGGGCCGTCGACGAACTGGTTGATCCCTACGCGGGCATGGGCGTCGCCCAGGTCGCCGGCGTCGAGGCGCGCGGCTTCATTCTCGGCGGGGCGATGGCGCACCAGCTCTCGAGCGGCTTCATTCCCATTCGCAAGAAGGGCAAGCTGCCGCGCGAGACCGTGCGCATCGCCTATAGTCTGGAGTACGGCGTGGACGAGATGGAAGTGCACAAGGATGCGTTGAAGCCGAGTGACAAGGTTATCCTCGTCGACGACCTGATTGCCACCGGCGGTACGGCCGTCGCGGCGGTCAATCTTTTGCGCCAGCTCGGCGCCGACATCGTTGCCGCCTGCTTCGTCATCGACCTGCCGGACCTCGGCGGCCGGATGAAGCTGGAGGATCTCGGCGTCGAGGTCCGCACGCTCGTCGCCTATGCTGGGCACTGAGGGAACGTGCGTCGCTCCCGCTCGCTGGAAAACTTCAGGTCTGTGGTCAGCGCCCTCGTTCCATCATCCCGGCTTTAGCCGGGATCCAGCAGCGCCGCGTCTGCGGCGCAAAGAAGTGTCTTGCGCTCAAGGACTTGAGCGCACTGGATGCGGATCAGGTCCGGCATGACGGAGCAAATTGTATGCTGCTCGAGGAAATGAGCAGCCGAGACTTCGTCCGTAGCCCGAAAACGGCTCAGACGAATTCCAGGACCGTGCTCTCGAAGCTGACGACCGGGTCGCCGTGCTGGTTTTCACCTTCGCAGAGGATCATGTTGATCAGTCGTCCGGGGCGTGAGGCCAGTGGTCGCGACGTGAGCAGCGTCACCGAGTAGGTTATCGTGTCGCCGGCAAAGACCGGCCGGAACCAGCGCAGCTTGCGGAAACCGGCGGAGGGACCGAGTTCCGGCGGAACCATGCCTGCGGACTTCAAGCGAATATATTCGGCGCTCCAGAACGCCACGAAGGTCTTCATCCAGCCGGCGCAGGTGTGCCAGCCGGAGGCGCAAAGTCCGCCGAACAGCGAGTGCCTGGCCGCATCAGCATCGACATGGAAGGGTTGCGGGTCGAATTGCCGGGCGTAACGGATGATCGCGTCTGCGTCGAAATGATGCGAGCCGAGGATGATCTTCTCATTGGCGGGATGAAGCTCAGCCAGGCGCATGCATCATCTCCTCTGCCTCGACGCGGATCATGTTGGCATAGTCGCAGACGGCGACCGTTTCGCCGCGCTGGTTCGTCACCTCCGCGACGAAGCGGACGATGCCGATCTCGGGCCGCGAGCGCGACAGGCGCGCTTCGGTGACCGTGACGTGTCCGGAAAGCGTGTCTCCGGCCAGCACCGGCTTGCGCCACTCCATGCTCTCGACGCCTGGTGAACCTTCTGCTGCGGTCCTGTCGATGTAGCTGTCGCAGAGCATGCGCATCATGATGGCGCTCGTATGCCATCCAGAGGCTGAAAGCCCGCCGAGGATGCTGGCCCGGCCGGCGGCCTCGTCGATATGCATCGGCTGCGGGTCGAACTCGCTGGCAAAGGCGACGATCTCGTCCGCCGTCAGCGTGCGGCTGGGAAAATCGAACCGCCGTCCGACCGGAAAGTCGGCGAACACGAGTTTGGCCATGCGATGCTCTCCGGCGCCTGCTTATGTGTTGAAGCGGAAGTGGATCACATCGCCGTCCTGGACGACGTATTCCTTGCCTTCGTCGCGGCCCTTGCCGGCTTCCTTGGCGCCGACTTCGCCCTTGTAGGCGATGTAGTCGTCATAGGAGATGGTGAAGGCGCGGATGAAGCCGCGTTCGAAATCAGTGTGGATCACGCCGGCGGCCTGCGGTGCCTTGGTGCCGCGCACGATGGTCCAGGCGCGCGTTTCCTTCGGGCCAACGGTGAAATAGGTGATGAGGTCGAGCAGATGGTAGCCGGCGCGGATCAGGCGGTCGAGGCCGGCCTCCGCAAGGCCGAGTGCCGACAGAAATTCCGCCGCTTCCTCTTCCGGAAGCTGGGCGACCTCGGATTCGATCGCAGCCGAAATGATGACGCATTCGGCGCCCTGCTCCTTGGCCATGGCGGCGACGGCTTCGGTATGCTTGTTGCCGGTCGAGGCGTCGGCCTCGGCGACGTTGCACACATAGAGAACCGGATGCGACGTCAGAAGGTTGAGGCCCTTCAGGATGTCGATCTCTTCCGGTGCCAGCGTCTTCAGCAGGAGACGGGCCGGCTTGCCCTCGTTCAACAGCTTGATCACGGCTTCCATGACCGGCAGCTGCGCGATCGAATCCTTGTCCTTGCCGGTGGCGCGCTTGCGGGTCTGCTCGACGCGGCGCTCCAGGCTTTCGAGGTCGGCGAGCATCAGCTCGGTCTCGATCGTGTCGGCATCCCCCACCGGATTGATGCGGCCCTCGACATGGGTGATATCATCATCTTCGAAGCAGCGCAGCACATGCACCACCGCGTCGACTTCGCGGATGTTGGCGAGGAACTTATTGCCGAGGCCTTCACCCTTCGATGCCCCGCGCACAAGCCCTGCGATGTCGACGAAGGAGATGCGCGTCGGGATGATTTCCTTGGAGCCCGCGATCTCGGCGAGTTTTTGCATGCGCGGATCGGGCACGGCGACTTCGCCGGTGTTCGGCTCGATGGTGCAGAAGGGATAGTTCGCCGCCTGGGCGGCGGCCGTCTTCGTCAGCGCGTTGAACAGGGTGGACTTGCCGACGTTGGGCAGCCCGACGATACCGCATTTGAAACCCATGGATTGGTCCGTCCGTGTCTTGGAAATCTTTGCCCCCGCTATGGGGGAAGGGCGAGGGATGGTCAAGCCTGCGGGCTGGGAAAGCATCCGACAGGCGCGGTGTGGATGCGCCGAAGCAAAGGGGCCCCGGCGCACTTGCCGCTTCGGAGTTCGCGTAGCAAAATGGGTCTGCCAGGCCATGAACGCCGATCATCAGGAGAGGACCCTCCGATGAGCAACAAGGATACCGCAGTCAGCCCGAAAGCGGCGGCGAAGCTGCAGCGCCCGCGGCTCTACAAGGTCATCCTCATCAACGATGACTACACGCCGCGCGAGTTCGTCATCCTCGTCTTGCGCGCCGTCTTTCGCATGTCGGAGGATGCCGGCTATCGGGTCATGATGACGGCCCACAAGATGGGCACCTGTGTCGTGGTCGTCTGCGCCCGCGACATCGCCGAAACCAAGGCGACGGAGGCGGTGGATCTGGCGAAGGAGGCTGGTTTTCCGTTGCTGTTCACAACCGAGCCGGAAGGATAGAAACGTCGCTCTCGGCCTTGCTCCGACAGCCTGCGGAAGGAATTGTCGGCGCGCACGGTCCGCCATGACGGACGTCGCGTGTTCTGTCGGGATTCAATCCGCCTTGCCCAACAACTTCTTCAGCATCTCCGCCATCGGGCCGCTTGCCGGCAGCGCCTTGGGCTGGGCATGGTTGCGGACGGCGCGGATATGCGACTGGCCGGCTGGCTTCTTTTCCGCCTTCGGTTCGTCTTCCGCAGTGTCGCCGACGGCGAGCGCCAGCTTGTTCATCAGCTGCGAATCCTCGCCCCGCACCAGCATGTCGGCATTAAGCCCCAGTTCGTCCAGCAGCGGATCGAGCCAGGTGTGATCCGCCTTGGCGAAGTCGCCGAGCACGTGGTTGTGCACCAGTTCCTTGACGCCCGGATGGCCGATGCCGAGCCGCAGGCGGCGGTAGTCCTTGCCGCAATGGGCATCGAGCGACTTGACCCCGTTGTGGCCGCCATGGCCGCCGCCCACCTTGATGCGCGCCTTGCCGGGCGCCAGATCAAGCTCGTCGTAGATCGCGACGATGTCCTTCGGCGCCAGCTTGTAAAAGCGCATCGCATCGCCGACGGATTCGCCGGAGAGGTTCATGAAGGTCTGCGGCTTGATCAGCAGAACCTTCTCCCCACCGATCTCACCCTCGGAGATTTCTCCCTTGAACTTCTTCGACCAGGGCGAGAAGGGATTCTTGCGGTGAATGGCGTCAACCGCCATGAATCCGATATTGTGGCGGTTGGCGGCATATTTCGGTCCGGGATTGCCGAGGCCTGCGATGATCAGCATGGGAAGCGCTCGCGTCGTGGCTTGTGTTCTTGGGTTTGTCCCACAGCCAATCGCGGGCGATGTCAACCCTTATTGCCGCATTGGCGGTCAGCGCGAAGCGGTGCGCGCATTCGGCGGCAGTCCGTATGCCGCAAAAATGGCGTCCTGTTTGCCGCTGGCGATGAGCTCGTCGAGCGTCCTTTGCATGGCCGCAATGGTCTCCGGCGCCATGGCCCTGTGGCAGGCGATGCCGTAGATTTGTCCGTCGAGCAGCATCGCCTTTTCGATCGGCTGTCCATCCTTGAGCATCTTCTCATAGGTCTTGACGGAGGTCGGCATCAGATCGATGCGTCCGCTCTTCAGCTTACCCAGCGAGATCGAAATGTCGGCGGCGAGGTCGATGTCGGTGAAGCCGTGCTTCTGTAACGCTTCCACGGCGAAATCACCGCGTTGAGCACCCACCCGCAACCGGTGTAGAGCGCCCGGCGCCGTGGTCGCGGCATCGCTGCCCTTGTGTCTGACCATCACCATCTGATCTTTCAGCAGCGGCTCGACCCAGCGAAATTTCTCGTCGCGCGCGCGATTGTGACCGGTGGTAAAGACGCAATGATCCGGCTGCCGCTCCGCCAAAGCAATCGCACGCGCCCATGGCATGATTTCGATCCGGTAGGAGAGGCCGACCGCCGCGGCAATCTGATGAACCTGCTCGACGGCGATGCCCTTGATCGTCCCGTTGTCCGAGTAGTTGAACGGAGCATATTCCTCCGTCACGAAGGTGATCTCACCCGCCCTTACCGGTTGCGCCAAGAAAGCGGCGATCGCCAATGCGCCGGCTAGGATTTTCATCGACATCGTCCCCATTTTCAGTCCTAAAGTCAGTGGCTCCCGGATTGGCCCCGCGTCCGTTCCGCGACGTCAAGTGTCTGTATCAACTCATGAAACGGAAGCGGTTCGCTGAAAAGAAAGCCCTGACCGAGGTCGATGCCCATCTCTTCGAGAGCCTGCCGTTCGGCCTCGGTCTCGATCCCTTCAGCCACAACGACGCAACCCATCTGATGCGAGATCATCCGGATGCCTTCGATCAGAGTCCGGCTCTTTGCGCTGATACTCTGCTCGCTGCTGTCGAGCGAGCGAATAAAGGATTGATCGACCTTGACGATATCCACCGGGAAGCGGTTGAGGTAACTGAGCGAGGAGTAACCCGTGCCGAAGTCATCCAGGGCAATTTTACATCCCAGTTCCGTCAGTGCGTCCAGGGTCTGGCGGATCACCGGATTGTCAAGCATCAGGACCGCTTCGGTGATCTCGACGACGATGCGCGACGGTGTCACACCGCAATCCAGCAGGAGTGCGGCGAGCCGGCTCGGCAGAGACGGTTCGAACTGCAGGGGGGAGAAGTTTGCCGCAAGATAGCAGTTGGCCATCCCGTCCAGTGCCGAAATGGCCGCGAGGTCGCGGATCGCCTTCTCCAGGATGACATCACCGATCTTTCCGATGCTGCCGTTTTCCTCTGCCACGCCGATGATCTCGTTGGGCGACAGGACACCATTTTGCGGATGGCAAAGGCGCATGAGCGCCTCGAACCCGGCGACCCGGCCATCGCTCAGGCTGACAATCGGCTGGAGATAAGCATCGAATTGCCCCTCGCGCAGGCCCTGCTCGATGCATTGCTCGATTTCGAGGCGGCGGCGGGCGATGTCGACGATGTCGTCGTGGAACACCTGCGTTCCGTTCTTGCCGCCGCGCTTTCGCGCGTACATCGCCATGTCGGACTTCTGCAGCAGGTCCGCAGCCGTCGCGGCGTGATCCGGGTAGACCGCGATGCCGATGCTGGCGCTGACGTTCAGCCGGCTGCCGTTGACGAAAATGGGCTCCTTCAATGCCGTGCACAGGCGGTTGCCGACGTCCACGGCCAACGGCGCTGCTTCCGGGGAGAGCAGTAGGACGGCAAATTCGTCGCCGCCCAATCGTGCAACGACGTCATTGAACCGCAACTGGTCACGCAGACGGTTTGCCACCTGGCACAGGACTTCGTCGCCAACGGCGTGACCCAGATTGTCATTGATCCACTTGAAGCGGTCCAGGTCGAGGAACAGGCAGGCAAGTGTCTGGTTTTCGATCTCCGCCTTGTGAATCAGTTCGCACAGCACGGACTCGAAACCCTGGCGGTTGAGGAGGCCTGTGAGATGGTCGGTGATCGCCTGGCGCAGGTTACGGCTTTCCGCTTCCTTCAGGTCGGTTACGTCCGTCATCACCGACAGGGTGGTTTCGGTGCCGGCGTCGTCCGTCGCCAGCCCCGTTTCGAGCACGAGCACATCCATTACCGTGCCGTCGGCACGGTGAAAGCGCACCGTCACCTCGCAGATCCCCGTACTGGTCCGCCCGGACTGGTGCCGGTCGCGGTAGATCAGGTGGTCGGCAGCATCGACGAAATTGGTGAAGCTATGGCCGATGACCGCATCGCGGCTATAGCCGGTGGCAATGAGCCAATAGTCGCTGACCGCCGTGATGCAATTGTCCCGGTCGGTCGAAAAGAGCATCGCCGGCGTCTTGTTGTAGATCTCGGTGGTGCGAGCATGCGCCAGTTTCAGCTCGTTCTCTTCCCGCTCCAGCCTGATCTGCATCTCGTTGAAGTTGTGGGCGAGGTGGCCCATTTCGTCATTCGACATCCAATCCACGTGATGACGCGAGCCCAGCCGGCGGGTCGCTTCGATCGCTGCGGTCAGGCGCATCAGTGGTCGAATGATGGTGATGCGATTGCCGATGATTGCCGCGGTGAAGAGCGTGCCGACGGCGAAGAGGAAGATCGAGAAGAGCGCCAGTTCGTCCGTGGAAAAGCGCGAGAACGGTCCGTCCCGCGCAATTGCGATCTCTGCCGTGCCGACCTTGCGAATGCCTTCGTTCGTTCGATGAAGGATGTCTGCGGTCACGATGGACTGGATCGCGTCTGGCGAGGGGGCCACCTCCGGCTCGCGGATGTTGATCAGCCCCGAAGTGTCGCGGATGTGCAGGTAATTTATGTTGGCTCCCGCCCTCAGTGTTTCCACGATCTGGGCGATGCTGTCGAGGTCGAAGTCCCAGATCGGCTTGCCGAGCGCCTGGGCGTTGGCCTGCATCAGCACCTCGGTGTGCTTCAGTCTTTCGCGCGCGACGCGGTCCGACGACAGAACGAGAAAGAAAAAGAAAAGCGGCGCCACGAACACGAGGAGCGCGCCAATGACGATGGCGATGAACCGGTTCTCCACCGAGTGCATCCTCATCCCGTGGCCTCCACGGTTTTGTCCACGATTGCCGGCACGCTGCGCTTTCTCCGATCAGTAGATCAGCATTTCACCCATTTCTTAAATGTTGTTGAAAGCGGGCGGCGCAAATACGAAAAATCCGCCTCCGTTTCCGAAGGCGGATCCAAGTGCAGCGGACATGCGCCGGTGGATTACTCGGCCGATGCTTCGCCTTCGGCCGCTTCCTCTTCCTTGGCGGCAGCCGTGCCGACGATGGTCGCGACGGTGAAGTCGCGGTCGGCGATGACCGGGCTCGTGCCCTTCGGCAGCTTGACCTGCGAGATGTGAACGCTGTCGCCGATCTTCAGACCGTCGAGGTCTACGGTGATGGCATCCGGAATGGCGTTGGCCGGGCAGTGCAGTTCGATCTCGTGGCGGACGATGTTCAGCATGCCGCCGATCTTGATGCCCGGGGACTTCTCTTCGTTGATGAAGTGAACCGGAACCTGGACGGTGACGTTGCTGTTGGCCGAGACGCGCAGGAAGTCGACGTGCATCGTGAAGTCGCGGACCGGATCGAGCTGGTATTCCTTCGGCAGGACGGAGATCTTCTCGCCGTTGACGTCGATCGTCGCGACCGTCGTCATGAAGCCGCCGGCGTGGATGCGCTGGGTGACTTCCTTCGTCGACAGGGCGATCGAAAGCGGGGCCTTCTTGTCACCATAGATGACAGCCGGGATAAGACCGTTGCGGCGAAGTTCGCGGGAGGACCCCTTACCAACCCGTTCGCGCGTCTGGGCCTTGAGCTCGTAGGATGCGTTGCTCATAGCATTGACCTTTCAAGTGTTACTGGAGAGTCCCGCCGGTCGCAGCTTCCGCCCCGGCCGTCAAAACTTGAGGATTTCTGATGGAAACCTCATCCGCGTTGCCTCCAAGGGTGTCTGCGCGGACGGGGTCGCTTAGCGGAGAATCCCGGAAAATGCAAGGGTCTGCTGGGTTTGTGAGCCGCCGCGGCGGTCTTATACCTTGCGCGCCTTGCGAACTGCGACGAGGCGGTTCAGCCCCATCATCAGGCCGCCGGCGACGAGGCCCCAGAAGGCGCCGGAAATGCCGCCGAAGCTGACGCCCGAGGCGGTCGTCAGGAAGGTCAGGGCAGCCGCCTCACGCGTCTCCGGTTCCTTGAAGGCGTTCATCGCCGAGCCGGCGAGGGCGTTGATCAGGGCGAGGCCGGCCACCGCCTGGATGAGGATCGGCGGGGCGAGGCCGACAAGGGTCGTCACGGCGCCGGCCAGCAGTCCGAAAACTATGTAGAACATGCCGGCATTGACAGCCGCCCAGTAGCGCCGGCGGGGGTCGGGGTGGGCATCCTCACCCGCGCACATCGCCGCGGTGATCGCGGCGAGATTGACGGCATGGCCGCCGAAGGGCGCACTCAGGATCGAAAAGAGGCCGGTGACGGCAAACAGCGGTCCGGGGGTAGGCTCGTACTGATTGACCTTCAGCACGGCGATGCCGGGGATGTTCTGCGAGGCCATGGTGACGATGAAGAGGGGCAGCGCAATGCTGACGAGACCGGGAAGATTGAAGGCCGGGGCGACGAATTCCGGTCTTGGCAACAGGTCGCGGGCGATCTCATTCAAGGCGCCTTCGGGAATGTCGACGCCAAAGGCGAGCACCAGCACGAAGGCGACGAGCGCCGCCGGTACCGCATAGAGACGGTTCACCGCACCGACCGCGACCCAGGCTGCAACGATCGGCAGACCGAGGAGGGGATCGAACGCGACCGCCTTGACCGGGGCGAAGCAAAGACCAAGCAGGACACCGGCCAGCATCGCATTGGCGAGTGGGGCAGGGATGGCTGCAACCATGCGGCCGAGTGGCTTCCACAGGCCTGCGACGACGATCAGTACTGCACAAACAAGGAAGCCGCCGACGGCGGCGGAAAAGCCGCCCTCGACGGCGCCAGAGCTGGCAAGCAGCGCCGCGCCGGGCGTCGACCAGGCGATTGAGACGGGCAGCCGGGTCCAGATGCTGAGTACGATCGCGCACAGGCCCATGGAGATCGACAGCGCCATCAGACCCGAGGCCGCCTGTGCCTCGCTCGCGCCGACACCGGTGAGGCCGTGCAGCACGACGGCAAAGGAGCTGGCGAAGCCGACGAAAGCGGTCAGAAGGCCCATGAAGAGCGCTTGGGCGGAGAAATCGCGTAGCATTGCGTGAGGCGGGGTTGGTGGACGGGAGCCGCGTTCCTAGCACAACTTCGTGCTGAAGCGAAACTATCCCGCTGCCGCCGCCGCCTTCAAGCGATCGACGGGACCGTCAGCGGCGGCATTCGCCTTGGCGCACGACCCGAAAATCCGCCGTCCGCGCCTCGCAGGCATTGGCAAAGGTGCGCCGGCTGCCGTTCCGCTCTGCGCAAACGGGGGCAAATTCGCGCGTGCAGGCGCGGTCGCGCGCTGGCTCGCGTCGGCACTCGCCGCGGCTGACGACGCGGAAGCCGTCGCTCCTGGCCGTGCAGGCGTTGGCGAAAGTTTGCTGGCGGCCGCCGCGTTCGGCACAGACCGGTGCATATTCCATCGTGCATGCGCGGCTTGGCGTCGGCTCGCGTCTGCACTCGCCGCGGCTGACGACGCGGAAGCCGTCGCTACGTGCCATGCAGGCATTGGCGAAAGTCTGCCGACGCCCACCGCGCTCGGCACAGACGGGATCATATTCCCGCGTGCACGCGCGCTCGGGGATCGGTTCCCGACGGCATTGGCCACGATGGGCGACATCAAAGCCGCGGCTGCGCGCCTCGCAGGCGTTGGCAAAGGTCTGGAGACGTCCGCCACGCTCACCACAGACGGGGGCGTACTCCATCGTGCAAACAGGGGGGCGCGGCATTGGTCGTCCGCCGCCGACATAGCCGGGGGAGGTTTCCACAGTACAGGCAGCGACCAGCGGCAGCAGGAGAAGCGCAGAAAACATGCGCGTCTTGCGCAGCAAGCCGGGCACTTTGGTGACGAACCTGGAAATTCGGTGTCCCATCAGCATAGCTCGTCCTCCTTGCGTCCCGTCACTGTCCGGCGTTTCAACTCGTGCGGCGCTGCCGACCTCACCGTCACCTTTGCGGTATAGAGGGCATTCAAGGTCTGGAGCAATGCGCTAGAAATGAGGGTCGACTGGACGCCTGCCCCTTCGGGAAGGGGAGGCGGCGCCATCAGCAATCGCGCGAACGGCAACCCAGTCTATCGAGACTGCCGTACACTCTAGGATTTGATGTCCCTGGAGCCGGCCTCAATCGAAGAGGCTGGAAACGGATTCTTCGGCGGCCGTGCGGTTGATCGCTTCGCCCAGCAGGTTCGCCGTGGTCAGCACGCGGATGTTGTGCGCGGACTGAACGGCCGTCGTCGGCTGTATCGAGTCGGTGATCACCAGTTCCTTCAGCTTCGACGAGGTGACGCGGGCGACGGCACCACCGGAGAGAACGCCGTGGGTGATGTAGGCGGTGACGCTCGTGGCGCCGTTCTTCAGCAGCGCTTCGGCCGCGTTGCAGAGCGTACCGCCGGAATCGACGATGTCGTCGATGAGAATACAGTCCTTGCCGGTCACATCGCCGATGACGTTCATCACTTCGGATTCGCCGGCGCGTTCGCGACGCTTGTCGACGATCGCCAACTGGCAGTCGAGCCGCTTGGCAAGCGCGCGGGCGCGCACCACGCCGCCGACGTCGGGGGAAACGACCATCACGTTCTTCTGGTCGTAGTTCTCCTTCACGTCGCGGGCCAGGATCGGCACGGCGTAGAGGTTGTCGGTCGGGATGTCGAAGAATCCCTGGATCTGACCGGCGTGCAGGTCGAGCGTCAGAACGCGATCGGCGCCGGCTTCGGTGATCAGGTTGGCGACGAGTTTCGCGGAGATCGGCGTGCGCGGACCGGGCTTGCGGTCCTGGCGGGCATAGCCGAAGTAGGGGATCACGGCGGTGATGCGCCGGGCCGAGGAGCGCCGCATCGCATCGATCATGATCAGCAGCTCCATCAGGTGGTCGTTCGTCGGAAACGAGGTCGACTGGACGACGAACACGTCCTCGCCACGCACGTTCTCCTGGATCTCGACGAAGATCTCCTGGTCGGCGAAGCGGCGCACGCTGGCGCGGCCCAGGGGAACATTGAGATAGTTGCAGATCGCTTCGGCCAGCAGCCGGTTCGAGTTGCCCGCGAAAACCTTCATCTATGGTCCGCCTGTCTGATGGCCTAAGAGAATGCTGATGGGCTGCCTTTTAGCGTTCCCGAGCGTGAATGCAAGTCCCGTGCCGCACGGTTTTCCCAATCTTTCGCAGGTGCAGCAGGCAGCAGGGGTGGACAGGCCCGGTTCGGGATCACCCGTGGACACGCACGGCGTCCTAGCCACCGGCCTGTTTGCGCCAGCTCATATACCCCTCGATCGTTCGTTGAGCGATGGCTTCCATGGTGGTCGCCGGCACGGCACGCCACGGATCGGCGGCGGTCGCATTGACACTGTCCTGGCCCTGGATGCGGTGAAGCCGGCCGCCGGAGCTGTCCAGCACGTCCCAGACGTAGACAACGATCGTCCTGTCCCCATCCTGCGTGGCGGAGAAATAGCCCTTCAGGATGTACCGACTGGTATTATCGGAGGAACTCTTGATCGTCAGGCCGTTGGCCCGGGCCTGCGCCCCGAGTTGCCTGGACAGCGGGGTCACGGCCTCGACCGGCGCGCCGATGATCGGCAAAAACCGCACGCTCTCGCCGTCGGTGGCAGGCGTCAGGGCGGCGGTCTGTGCCTGCGGCGCTGGGGACGATGTCCGTTCGGTCTGAGACCCGCCCACGACCATTCCGCCTTCGCCGCTCGCGGCGGGATTGGCCTGGTTGTTGGCCAGCGCGTCGGCTTGCGCCTCCAGCGTGCCGGCCGATGTCGAGTGGCCGGCCATCGCATCCGCCTGCGCGCTGCCCACGGGTTGACTATAAGCGCTCACCTGATCGAGATCGCGTTGTGTGACGGGCGAGGATTTGAGCGTGCCGCTGCCGACATCGACCTGTGGGATCAGCGCATCCGTGCTGTTGCAGCCCGCGAGCGCCAGGAGTAGGCCGACGAAAGCCAGCCATGGCTTCAACTGATACATCCGTTTCCGTCCGTGTGCCGGAGGTTGCGTTGTTCCTTCCCAGGCAAATTTATGCTGTGCCGCGATGCGGCGTGTCAATTGCAGGATCGTGGAGGGGGCAACCACCTGTTCAAACGTTGATGAAGTCGAGGCCGTAGCGCGACAGTGCCTTCGGTTCATCGGTGGTCGTGAGATAGGTCTGCCCCAGTGTCATTGCAGTGCCGCTGTCGGAATCCATGATGATCATGTGCACGAAAAGCGACATGTCGGGCAGGATCTCCTGTGGGTTGCCGATGTGGAACATCTGGTGCTCCATCCACGAGGGCGAGAAGCGGGCGCCGAGCGAATAGCCGCAGGCATTCAGGCGATGGCGGGCGAGGCCGCGCTCGTCCATGATCCTTGCATGGGTGTCGAACACCGTGCCGAAGGTGTTGCCGGGGCGCAGAACCGTTTCGATGGCCTGGATCGTGTCGCGGCAGGCACCGTAGAGCTCGCGGTGGCGGTTGGTCGGCTCGCCGATGACGACGGTGCGCATCATCGCGGCGTGGTAATGCGCGCTGACGCCCGCCCATTCGAGGGTGAGCTGGTCGTTGGCGTCGAGCCGGCGCCGGCCGGACTTGTAGCGGCACAGCAACGCGTCGATCCCCGAGCCGATGATGAACTCGTTTGCCGGATAGTCGCCGCCGCCGGCAAGCACCGCGCCCTGCATCGCCGCGAGGATCGCCGCCTCGCCGGCCCCGGGACCGATCAGAGGCAACGCGGCGTCCAGCGCGTCGTCGGCAAGGCAAGCGGCCTTCTCGACATGAGCCAGTTCCGCCGGGCTCTTGACCAGCCGCAGGCGGCTGACCAACCCCGAGGCGTCGACCAGATCACCAAAGCTCTGCAACTGATTGTCGAGAAGCCGGGCATTCTTGCCGGTCAATCCATGCGTGTCGTACTCGACGCCGAGCCGGCATCCGAGCAAATCCATATCCGACAGCAGGTTTTTCAGGTCCATTGCCGGATCGGCGTTTGCGCGGTCGACCCAGATCTCGATCTTGGCGATGTTGGATGTCTGGCGGGCCTGCCGCAGGTCGGCGGAGCGGGTCAGCAGCACCATGTCGCCGTCGGCTTTGACGATCAGCGTCTGGAAAAAGCAGTAGCCAAAGGTGTCATAGCCCGTCAGCCAGTACATGCTTTCCTGGGCGAAGAGTAGCATGGCGTCGAGTTTTTCGTCGCGCATCCTTGCGGTCAGACGTTGCAGCCTGTTGGCGTATTCCTCGCTGTCGAATTGCAGTGCCATGCTTTGCTCCTAGTCCAGTTCTGGGTCCGACCGCAACATGATCGCCGAGATCTGCCGCCCGTAGTCCGGCTCCTTGCGATGCACGGTTCGCCGATAGGAAAAATAATCCGCTTCGGCCGGATAGGTGCAGATGTCGAGATTCTCGGCCTCGATGCCGGCCTCGGCAAGCCTTTTCAGGGTCAGGCCCGGCAGGTCGAACATGGCGTGGCCCTGCCGCTCGGACGGAGAAAAGAATTCCGCATAGGCCGGGTTTGTTCCAAGGAAGCGCTCGACGAATTCGGGTCCGACTTCATAATGACGACGGCTGATCGATGGCCCCAGGCCGGCGACGATGCGACTGCGGGAAGCGCCCAGCTTCTCCATGGCGGCGACCGTGTTTTCCAGAACGCCTGCGAGGGCGCCCTTCCAGCCGGCGTGGGCCGCGCCGATGACACCGGCATCCGGATCGGCGAAAAGCACCGGCCCGCAGTCGGCGGTCAACACGCCGATGACGAGGCCGGGTGTCGCCGTGACGAGCGCGTCTGCGGTCGGCCGCTCGCCCGAAAAGTTTTCGTCGACGGTGACGACGTCCGGCGAATGGACCTGATGGACGGTCGCCAGCCGGTCAGGGATCGCTCCGAACCATTGGCCGACGCGGGCACGGTTTTCGATGACGCGTTCCCGGTCATCAGCGGAGCCGAGGCCGACATTGAGGCCCGCATAGATGCCGTCGGAGACGCCACCACGGCGGGTAAAAAAACCGTGCAGAACGGAGCTGCCTGTGGAGCGAGCGATCAGCGGGCTCTGGACGGGGGAAAGCACAGGGCATCATCCTTCATCGCTTCGAAGCATCCTAGAATGGGCCCGGGCGCTTCGGTGGGCTGCGGACAATGCGGGTGTCCGATTCGGATCGCGGCGATGTTGACCGCCGCGATTGGGGCTGTCAATCCGTCCGGCGGAACGGGGCGAGCGGCTCGTCGGCGCTCGTGACGGCAAGAACCTTGAACAGGTCGCCCATGTTTCCGGAGCCCGACCCCGCCAGGCGCTCGACATCGGCGATGATCTGGCTTTGCAGGTCTTCGTCCCGCCCACGGCCGAGCGCAGAGGCTCTTTCCGCCAGTCCGAGCCCCATCAGGAAATCGCCCTGGGGCTGCGGACCGTGGACATGCAAGCCCGCCTCGCGAGCCACTGCGGCTAGCCGTTCGAAGTCCACGTGGCTGGTCAGGTCCGCCTCGCCGGGATGGGCGAGGGGCGGGTCAAAACCATGGCGCAGCACCGCCTGCAGCGTGTCACCAAAGCCGCTGGCGACATGCCCGTAGTCGATGACAAGCGCCGTGCCGCCGTGATCGCGCAGCCGTTCGCTGATGGCCGCCATCACTGCCTCGCGGGCCGGCGCATACTCGAAGATCGCCCCGATGGGCTGGCTCTTGTGGCCCTCCGGCAGCAGTGCCGGATCGATGCCCGCGACGCCGGCAGCAAAGGCGAGTTCGCCGTCGGCGTCGAGGCCGACCATCCGTTCGCGAAATCCATTCTGCGTGCGGACGAACTGGCGGATCGGAATGGCGTCGAACAGTTCGTTTGCCGCAAGAAGCAGCGGCCCGACCGGCAGTTGGTCGAAGCTGTCGTGCCAGGTGACACGTTCGGCGTGGGTTCCCAGCGTCTGCTTCTGCACGGCTCGCAGGCGCTCGCTCGTTTCGATCAGGTGGAAGCTGGCGCTGTCGTAGAGGGCGGGCGCGAGCCTGGCGACGACGCGCAGCATGTCCGCCATCATCGTGCCGCGGCCGGGGCCGATTTCGGCGAAGCGTACGCCTTGCGGCATGCCGTGCTTCTGCCAGGCATGCACCATGAAGACACCGAGCATTTCGCCGAAAAGCTGGCTGACCTCGGGCGCTGTGACAAAATCGCCCTCGCGCCCGAAAGGCTCGCGCGTCCGGTAGTAGCCATGCTCAGGATCGGCGAGGCATAGCGAGAAATAGTCGGTGACGCTGATCGGCCCGTGGGTGTGGATCAGCGCCTTGATCTTGCGGGCGAGTGGTGTCGACATGTCAGCCCTCGTAGACGGCGACCCGGCGGGCGCGCAGCATGGCCCAAAGGCCGAGCGCGAGCATCGGTAGCGACAGCAGCATGCCCATCGTCAGCCAGCCGCCGAAGAGATAGCCGATCTGGGCGTCGGGCTCACGGAAGAATTCGACGAAGATGCGGCAGAGCGCATAGCCGGCGACGAACAGCCCGGTGACAAAGCCGGGTCGCTTCAGTGCCTTGAACCCGTAGACGGCGACGGCGAGCACGGACAGGAGGACGAGTCCCTCCAGAACGGCTTCGTACAGCTGGCTCGGATGGCGTGCGAAGGGGCCGGCGTTCGGAAAGACAATGGCCCATGGTGCGCCGGACAGTTTGCCCCAGAGTTCGCCGTTGACGAAATTGGCGACGCGGCCGAAGAAAAGCCCTATCGGGGCGACGGCGGAAACGACGTCGAACAGGCTCCAGAGTGCGATCCTGTGTTTGCGCGCAAACAGGATGATGGCGATCGCCGTCCCGGTGAGGCCGCCATGGAACGACATGCCACCGTTCCAGATCTCGATGGCGCGCAGCGGATTGTCCGCGATCGCTGCAAAATCGTAGAAGAGGATATAGCCGATGCGGCCGCCGAGCACGATGCCGAGCGCGGCCCAGACGAGGAAGTCGTCGAGCTGGGCCACCGTCATCGGCGGCGTATCCTTCGCCCAGAGATCGGCGCGGGTGACCAGCCTGCGGGCATAGTACCATCCGAGCAGGATGCCCGCCACATAGGCCAGCCCGTACCAGTGGACGGCGAGGGGGCCGATCGAGAACGCGACGGGGTCGATGTTCGGGAAGGCCATGACGGCGAAGAGTTCGGCAGCTGGGATCAAGGGTTCGGGTCCGGTTGGCTTGGCCGGAAGATGGCGCCCGGCCATGGGATGGTCAAGCGCTTTTGCGGTTTCGCCAATACTGCCGACGGTTTGGATGGGGTTGGATGTGATTCCGCTTGCATCGAAAGATTTGTCCCCCTACCTGAGAAACAGGACGCGGCACAGGCCGCCAGCATAGATCTGCAAGCGGAGGAGGCCGGGCGATGGCAACCGGAACCAATCGAATTCTTGACGATTTCGCCAAATTGATGACCGACGCCGCCGGTGCGGCGCAGGGCGTGCGCAAGGAGATGGAGACGATCTTCCATGCCCAGGCCGAGCGTTTCCTCAACGGGATGGATCTCGTCAAGCGCGATGAGTTCGAGGCCGTCCGGGAAATGGCCGTGAAGGCGCGCGACGAGAACGACGCACTCCTGAAACGCATCGAGGCGCTCGAGGAGCGACTGGCTTCGGACAAGAAATAGGCCGCTTCCGGTCCCTTCGCTTCCGTAACGTGAGGCTGGCGCGATCTGCTTCGCGCCGGCCTCTTTTTTTGGGGCGTTTTTTCGCCCCTGTGGACATCGTTAAAAAAGCCTTATCGCAGGGTCGGTTAAGGTGCCGGGCTGAATCATTTTGACAACGTCTGTCCACAGCGTCAGCGACAAAATAGCCGCATGGGGGCTGGTGTCGCGACTCCGCCGTTATAGACTGATTTTAAATGATGATTCGAGACCGGCGACGTCAGCTTGGGGCAGGGTTAGTAAGTCAGGTTCTGGCGTAGTCGCGCAATCATTCAGTGTTGGTTCCGGGTGGGTTGCCGCGTTCGTGTCGTGCGTGATCGCGTCGACGCGCGTCCCCCGGTCTAGAGGGTGCCGCATGAGCCTGATGGAATTGGAAATCGTACGCCAGTCGAACCCGGTCGACATGATCGAATTCGTCGCAGCGAACAACGACTGGTCGTTCGAGCGTTCCGGCGAGGACGAAATCGCCATGACGGTCGAGGGCAGGTGGGCCGACTATCATGTTTCCTTCTCCTGGATGGAGGAGTTCGAGGCGTTGCACCTCGCCTGCGCCTTCGACATCAAGGTGCCCGAAAGCCGTGTCAATGAAGTCATCCGGTTGCTGTCGCACGTCAATGGTCAGGTCCTCATGGGGCATTTCGACCTCTGGCGGCAGGAGGACGTGGTGATTTTCCGCCAGTCGCTGCTGCTCGCCGGCGGCGCCGAGCCGACGAACCGGCAGGTCGAAGTCCTGCTCTCGAGCGCGCTTGAAACCTGCGAGGCCTATTTTCAGGCATTCCAGTTCGTCGTCTGGTCGGGTATGGAGGCGCAGGCCGCCGTCGATGCGGTCATGTTCGAGACGGTTGGAGAAGCGTAGTCATGAGCGTGGAAGCTGTGGGGCCCATCGTACTGGTCGGAGCCGGCAACATGGGGGGCGCGATGCTCGCCGGCTGGCTGAAGAGCGGCATTTCCGGGTCCTCGGTTCTCGTTCTCGATACCGGCCCGTCGCCGGCCATGCTGAAGCTGATCGCCGACGACGGGGTGCGCCATGAGACGGCCGCCCCCGCAGGCCTCAAGGCCGGCGTCCTCTTCATCGCCGTCAAGCCGCAGATGATGGACGCAGTGCTGCCGCCGTTGAAGGACCTCGTCGGATCGGAAACGGTCGTCGTCTCGGTCGCGGCCGGCACAACCCTTGCCAAACTCGAGGCACATCTCGGTCAGGCCTCCATGGTGCGCGCGATGCCGAACACGCCGGCGATGGTCGGGCGCGGCGTCACCGGCGCCTTTGCCAATGACCGCGTCAGCGCCGCCAAGCGCGACCAGGTGCATGCGCTCTTGGAGGTCAGCGGCCCCGTCGAGTGGGTGGCGAGCGAAGCCGATATCGACGCGGTGACCGCGGTCTCCGGCAGCGGCCCGGCCTATGTCTTCTATCTCGTGGAGTGCATGGCGGAGGCAGGCCGCAAGCTCGGCCTGCCGGCGGACCTCGCCATGCGTCTTGCGCGGGAAACCGTCTCGGGGGCTGGTGAGCTACTTCATCAGTCCCCCGAAGACGCCGCGAAGCTTCGCCAGAACGTCACGTCGCCGGGCGGCACCACCGCTGCTGCCCTGTCGGTGCTGATGGCCGAAGACGGCATTCAGCCGATCTTCGACCGCGCCATTGCCGCCGCCCGCAAGCGGGCCGAGGAACTGGCCGGCTGAAGACGCGCTTGGCGCATTTCCGAAACGGCGGAGAAGTGCGGCCGGTCTCTTCTGCGGAGGAAATCATCCTCGTTCCCGATCTTGCGCGACCGGCGCAGCCATTCGCCTTGAGTCTTTTGGAGTTCCAGATGTCCGAAACCATTTCCTATGCGGATTTCGAACGGGTCGACATCCGCGTCGGCACGATCGTCGAGGCGGCCGAGTTTCCGGAAGCGCGCAAGCCCGCCTACAAGCTTCTGATCGATTTCGGCCCGGAGATCGGCGTGAAGAAATCGTCCGCCCAGATCACTGTGCATTACTCACCGGAACGGCTGGTCGGCCGCCAGGTGCTGGCCGTCGTCAACTTCCCGCCGCGGCAGATCGGTCCGGTGCGCTCCGAGGTGCTGACGCTCGGTTTCACCGACGAGGCAGGCGCCGTCGTGCTGGCTGCGACGGAGCGTCCGGTTCCGAACGGGGCAAGGCTGCACTGATCGGGATTCTCCGATACGCGTGTCCGTCGCCGGGGAAGAAACGCCATTCCCACCGCGCGGCCGGCGATCGCCACTCCAGCGTGCGCCGCAACTCAGAGGGGGATCCGCACCGTCGCCCTCAGGCCCCCGAGGGGACTGTCCGACAAGGTCACGTTGCCGCCGTGGCTGCGGGCGATGTCGCGGGCGATAGCCAGGCCGAGGCCGGTGCCGGAGGAATCGAGATTGCGCGCCTCGTCGAGACGGAAGAAGGGCTTGAACACGTCATCGCGCGACCGTTCCGGGATCCCGGGCCCGTCGTCGTCCACCGCGATTGTCAGCCATTTGGCGTTGTGGCGGGCATCGAGATGCACCTTGTTTGCATAGCGTAGCGCGTTCGAAACGATGTTGCCCAGCAGACGTGAGAACGCGTGCGGCCGCACCATCACCTCGTCCGCCCCGTCGATTTCACTCGTCAGTTCCTTGTTGTGGAGTTCCGCTTCCATCTCGAACTTGTCGAACAGGTCGCTCAGGTTCAGCCGGCCGACATCCTCCTCGGCCTCGCCACGGGCGAAGGAGAGATAGCCTTCGAGCATGCTCTGCATATCCTCGACATCCTTGTTCAGGGCGTCCAGATCGGAATTCTTTCCGGCCAGCGCGAGTTGCAGCTTGAAGCGGGTGAGGATGGTGCGCAGGTCGTGGCTCACACCCGTCAGCATCGCGGTGCGTTGTTCCATCTGGCGCTCGATGCGCTCGCGCATCAGCATGAAGGCGAGGCCCGCGCGCCGGACCTCGTCGGCCCCGCGGGGGGCAAAATCCTCGGGCATCTTCTGCCCCTTGCCGAAGCTCTCGGCAGCCGATGCCAGCGCCAGGATCGGACGGATTTGCCCGCGCAGGAAGAGGATCGAGATCGTGAGCAGCACCAGCGAGGTCCCCACCATCCAGACCAGGAAGATATGGGTGTTCGATGCATAGGTGTGGCTGCGTCGGGCATAGACGCGCAGCGTCTTGTCATTGTCGACCAGGATGCGGATCTCGACGAGATTGCTGTCGCCGAGCGTGTCGATCCAGAACGGTCGCTTGATCTGCTTTGTGATCTGCTCGCTGAGGATCTGGTCGAGGATATTGAAGAACGGCTTCGGCCGCGGCGGGGGCAGGTCGTCACCCTTCTCGATGGCGATGTTGAGGTCCATCCGCTCGCGAGCGATCCGGATGATTTCGGCATCGTCGCGGTCATCCGGGAAGGTGTCGATCAGGTCGATGATCGCGGCGATATCGCGGGTGACCGCCATCGACAGGCGCTGCGTGACGAGTTGCCAGTGGCGCTCCATGAACACGAAGGCAACCACCGACTGCAGCAGCACCATTGGAATGATGATGATCAGGAGCGAGCGGGTGTAAAGACCAGTCGGCAATTGCCGGCGCAGCCATTTGGCGAACCGCCGCCAGCCAGCCAGTGGCGCCTGCTCGAGGTCGCGCTTGAGGGTTTCGAGTGTCGTCATTTCTGCATCGCGCTCGTTGCGTCTCGCCTGGCTCGTCCCGTTCCTAAAGCGTGTCGCGCGAGACTGGGGCCGCGTACGCCTTGCTCAGCTTGTCCAACACGTCATCTCCAAACAGCCGCGCACCCGAGCGCGCCATGCCTCAGTCGGTGCTGAGCCGGTATCCGATACCACGCACCGTCTGCAGCCAGACGGGGTTGGTCGGGTCGTCTTCGATCTTGCGCCGCAGGCGATTGATCTGGACATCGATCGTCCGCTCGCCCACGTCCGTTTCCTCGCCGATCAGTTCGTGGCGTGGAATTGTCTCGCCCGCGCGCAGCGAAAAAAGCAGCATGATTTCCTGTTCGCGATCAGTCAGCCGGATCGGATCGCCACCGCGCTTGAGTTCCTTGCGAACGATAGAGAAGGTGTATGGCCCGAACATGACTTGCTCGATCTTCGGCGTGGTCGGCTGGGCGTTGCGCTTGAGGATGTTGTTGATGCGCAGCACCAGTTCGCGCGGCTCGAACGGCTTTGCCAGGTAATCGTCGGCGCCGGCCTCCAGCCCCTCGATGCGGGCGGTGGTCTCGGTCAACGCCGTCAGCATGATGATGGGCACGGTGCGAATGGAGCGCAGGCTCTGGGTCAGTTGCAGCCCGCTTTCGCCAGGCATCATCAGGTCCATGATGATCAGGTCGAAGTCGAGCCCCTGCAGCTTGCGGCGCGCCTCGTCGGCGTCGCTGGCCACCGTCACGCGGAAGCCTTCGCCGGTCAGGTAGCGGCTCAAGAGCTCGCGGATGCGTTTGTCATCATCCACGATCAGGAGATGTGCGGCGTCATCAGAGAGCTTCTCAACCGTCGTCATCGCGATCCAGTCCTGGCTGTTCCGTTCATTCTCTGCGCGCGTTCTGCATGCCGGCAAGAAAACGCAATACGGCCTTGCGATCGTCAGCCGTCATCCCCTCGAAGGCGCGTGCGATCCGTTGCTGCTGCGGCTCGGCGAGCGCCAAAGCCAGGTCCCGGCCGCTGCGGGTCGGGTAGAGCCGGCGCTGACGGCGATCCTCGGGGCCTGCCACCTGGCAAATATAGCCCGAATCGATGAGCTGTTTCAAAACCCGAGCAAGGCTTTGCTTGGTAATCTTCAGCGTATCGAGCAGATCGGCCACCGTCATGCCCGGCTCGCGGTTGACGAAGTGCACCACCCGGTGATGCGCACGGCCGAAGCCGCTCTTTTCCAGAATCGCATCGGGGTCGGAAATGAAGTCACGATAGGCAAAGAAGAAGCCCTCGATGACCTCGAAGTCGATCCCGCCTTCGTCGGTCAACGGCTGGTCATGAAACTCGATCGTGTTCTTCCGTTCCGGCGTTTGTCGTCCCACGCGGTCATTTCCTTTCCTGGCGCGGGCGCTGCACGCAACATCCGCAAAAATAAGTCAGCGTTGTTGACATATTTTTACACCCTTGTTACCGCTTGTCCACACCTTGTCGCCGGCGTGGGGCAGTCGCGGCGGTGCTTCTCATCGCTCCGCCGTCCGCAGCCGGCCGTCGCAGGGCACGCCTGCTTCTGGTTAGACCGTATCGGGCGCAACAAGCAACATCAAGAACGGCGCTTCGCGCAGGAGGAAAACACCATGGCGGTTCCCTTTGACCAAATGGATGGCCAGATCTGGTTCAACGGCGAGTTTGTGGATTGGAAGGACGCCAAGATCCACGTGCTGACCCATGGCCTGCACTATGCAAGCGCCGTGTTCGAGGGCGAACGCGCCTATGGCGGGCGGATTTTCAAGCTGACCGAGCACAACCGCCGTCTGCATCGTTCCGCCGAAGTCCTTGGGTTCAAGATCCCCTACAGCGTCGAGGCGCTCGATGCCGCCAGCATCGAACTCCTGAAGCGCCAGGGCTTTTCAGAAGCCTATGTCCGGCCGATCGCCTGGCGCGGGTCGGAAATGATGGGCGTTTCGGCGCAGAACAACCGCATCAACGTCGCCATCGCCATCTGGCAGTGGGGCAGCTACTTCAACCCGGCGGAAAAGCTGAAGGGTATCCGCCTCGACATCGCCGAATACCGCCGGCCGGACCCGAAGACGGCACCCTGCGAGTCGAAGGCCGCCGGTCTCTACATGATCTGCACGATCTCCAAGCACGCCGCCGAGGCGAAGGGCTATGCGGACGCGATGATGCTCGACTATCGCGGCCAGGTGGCCGAGGCGACCGGGGCGAACATCTTCTTCGTCAAGGACGGCGTCATCCATACGCCGACCCCGGACTGCTTCCTCAACGGCATCACCCGCCAGACCGTGATCGAGCTCGCCAGGCGGCGCGGCTACCAGGTCGTCGAGCGGGCGATCATGCCCGAGGAGCTTTCCACCTTCAGCGAATGCTTCCTCACCGGTTCGGCCGCGGAAGTGACGCCTGTCTCAGAGATCGGCCCCTATCGCTTCACCCCAGCTTCGATCTGCGAGACGCTGATGAACGACTATATGCAGGAAGTTTATCCGGCGGCCGTTGCCGCGGAATAACTCGACCAAAAAGGCGGCGAGGTTGCTCGCCGCCTTCTGTTTGTGGTCCGCCTCAAGCCGATTTGCGGCTGAGCACCATGCCGGCGATCGCCTGCAGCACACCGCCGCCGATCAGGCCGCCTAGGCCGTTCGCAACGAGGTTGGAGAGGCCCGCCTCGCCGCCGAACGCCTGCATAAGAAGGCCGCCGCCGATGCCACCGATCGCGCCGACAATCGTGCGGACAATCACGCTGGTGGCCTGCTGCTTGAGCATGGCGCCGACCGCGTTTCCGCCGATCGCGCCGCTGATGAGTTGAGTGATGAGTGGCGTCAATGCTTCCATGTACACTCCCCCGTATGGTCGTGCCGGAAGCGCGTCTTGAGCCGTCCGGCGATGACACGTGAACTGGCGTGGCCGGCAGATGCGCGGGCGACTCACCAGCGCCGAATCCCTCGGCGCGCCCAAGGTGGTTGTAATTGTGGCAACTGTCAATTTGACCGGGAAGTTGCCCACCGGATCCAGGGTTTCAACGCGAATGCGGCCCGAACTCGGGCCGCTTCGGAGGATTTCGGCCGCCGGGGGGCAGCCAGGCATGGTTTCTATTCGGCCGCGTCGTTGAAAACCCCGCGGCGGATCTGGTCTTCCTCGATCGATTCGAACAGGGCCTTGAAGTTGCCCTCGCCAAAACCCTCGTCGCCCTTGCGCTGGATGAACTCGAAGAAGATCGGCCCGATCACGGTCTTGGAGAAGATCTGCAGCAGGATCTTCGTCGTGCCGCCCTCCACCACGCCCTCGCCGTCGATCAGGATGCCGTGCCGTTTCAGCCGGTCGATCGGCTCCTCGTGGCCATGCACGCGCTCGTGCGATTTCTCGTAATAGGTCTCCGGTGGCCCGGGCATGAACTTCAGGCCGTTCGCCGCCAGCTTGTCGGTGGCGTCGTAGATCGCCTCGGTGCCGACGGCGATGTGCTGGATGCCTTCGCCGTTGTACTTGCGCAGGTATTCCTCGATCTGGCTCTTGTCGTCGGTCGATTCGTTCAGCGGAATGCGGATCTTGCCGCACGGGGAGGTGATGGCGCGGGAGACGAGGCCGCTCATCTTGCCGGCAATGTCGAAGAAATGGATCTGCCGGAAATTGAAGAGTTCCCGGTAGAACGCCCACCACTTGTCCATGTTGCCGCGGAAGACGTTGTGGGTCAGGTGGTCGAGATAGTAGAAGCCGACGCCGGCCGGTTTCGGGTCGCGCTCGCCGAGCCACTCGAACTCGTCGTCATAGGCCGAACCCTTCGCGCCGTAGCGGTCGATGAAGTAGAGCAGCGACCCGCCGATGCCGACGATCGCCGGTGCGTCGATGCACTTGTCGCTGCCCGTGTACGCTTCCGCGCCCATACTGACGGCGTGCGTCAGCGCGTGCTGCGCGTCGACCACCCGCCAGGCCATCGACGGGGCGCATGGGCCGTGCTTCTCGACGAAGCGCTCGGCAAACGAGGCCTTTTCCGCGTTCACGATGTAATTGATGTCGCCTTGACGCCAGAGAGAAATGTCTTTCGTGCGGTGCCTTGCGACCTTCGTGTAGCCCATACGGGCAAACAGGTCCTCGAGCTTCTCCGGCTCGGGATGGGCAAATTCCACGAACTCGAAACCATCGGTTCCGGCCGGATTTTCGGCGTTGATCTCGGCCGGTGGGGCATCATGCGGGAAAGGTCCCATGGCGTTCTCCTCCGCGTGTCTTGACAGAATGCAAGTATGCGCCGGAGCTGCTGCATGATGTTTGCAAAGTGCGTGGCCATTCGCACCTTGATGACGTATTCTTGCGTTTATCGTCACTAAAGAGAGCAATTCGTGCAGCTGGACGCGTTCGACCGTAAATTGCTGGCGCTTCTGCAGCAGGACGCGCGCTTGACGAACAACGAGCTTTCCGAGCGCATCAACCTGTCGCCGTCGCAATGCTCGAGGCGCCGTGCCCGGCTCGAGGAGGAGGGGATCATCCGCGCCTACCGGGCCGAACTCGACCGCGAGAAGCTCGACCTCGGCATCGTCATCATCGTCACCGTGACGCTTGCCACGCACAATCGCGACAACGCCCAGCGTTTCGCCCGGCTGATCACGAACCTGCCGGCGGTGCTGGAGGCGTTTTCGCTGACCGGGGAAATGGACTACATCATCAAGGTGGTGGTGCCGAACCTGAAGGCGCTTTCGGCCTTCGTCAACGACGTGCTTCTGCCACACGAGTCGGTGGCCCATGTGAAGACGGCGATCGTGCTGGATACCCTGAAGGAGACCACCGCCCTCCCGGTCTAGGCGCAGCACAAGAGCTTCGTGTCCGGCGAATTGTCCGCCGCTCTCGCCCCTGTTCCCCGCGGAACAGAATGGCGCGTGCGGGCATTGTAGGTTGCGGTCCTGCAATCGACAACGCCAACGAGCGGAAAGGACGCTACGATGGACGATCGGAAGCCTGCCGAGGCACACCTGGCCGCAGACCTGCGCGCCGTGGTCTGCGCTTATGTCGCCGCCAACGTCGCCGTTGCAGCCCTCTTGTTGTCGACCGTCACCCTGACGCCTTCGGCGCAGGCCGGTTGGGCGGTCGGCACTCAAGAGGTCGCGCAGCGCTAGCGCTGTTTCGGTCTGGATTGACGTATTCTGGCGGAACTGCGAGGAAACATGGCATCAGGTTGATCGAGCCTCTATATGGGGGCCACGATCATTTCCTAGCGAGGACCCCATGGGTATGCTTCAGGCGGGCATCATTCCCGTAACCCCCTTCCAGCAGAACTGCACCATTCTTTTCGACATGGACACGAAGGAGGGCGTGATCGTCGATCCGGGCGGCGACGTCGGGACGATCCTCGACGTCGTCAAGCAGAATGGCATTACGCTGAAGGCAATCTGGCTCACCCATGGCCATATCGATCACGCCGGCGGGGCGAAGGAACTGAAGGACGCGCTCGGCCTGGAGATCATCGGCCCGCATAAGGACGACTTGCCGCTGTTGCAGCGCCTCGAGACCCAGGCCGAGAAATTCGGCGTCGCCATGAAAGTGCAGAACGTCGTGCCCGACCGCTGGCTGGAGGACGGCGACCGCGTCGCCTTCGGCGAGCACGAGTTCGAGGTTTACCACACCCCGGGTCATGCGCCGGGCCATGTGATCTATTTCAACCGTGCCCAAAGGTTCGCCCATCTTGGCGATGTGCTGTTCCGCGGATCGGTCGGCCGCACCGACCTTCCCGGGGGCAGCGAGCGGGTCCTGCTCGATTCGATCCGCGACAAGGTTCTGCCCTTGGGTGATGACGTCGGCTTCATCTGCGGCCACGGGCCGGGTGGCAAGATCGGCGAGGAGCGCCTGACGAACCCCTTCCTGCGCGGGATTTGATGGACACGCGTTTTTGGCTCGAACATGCAAAAAGGCGGATGGATCCCATCCGCCTTTGATGCTCGTGCAGGTGGGCTGTTCGCCTCAACCGGCGACGCAGAAGTGCTCCAGACCGTCATAGCCCCGGAAGGTGCCGGTGCGCGGGTTGAAGGACCGGTAGGTATCCTCGCAGTAGCGATACCAGCCCGGGGTCCAGGGCTCGTAGGCGCCCACGTAGACCGGACGAGCGCGATAGACGCGGCGCACCGGTCGGTATTCCGGCTCCACATAGACGCGGCGCGGTGCGTAGTAGCCGTCATCGTAGTAGGTCGGGCCGGAATTGGCGATCGCGCTGCCGACGATCACGCCGGTGACGAGGCCTGCGGCGCCGGCCGCCCATGCTGCGTCGTTGTTGTTGTGGTGATGGTGGCGGTCGCGCGCCTCGGCCAGGCCGGCGCTGGTCAGCGTGGCTGCGGCTATTCCTGCGGCAAGCACTACCGTCTTGAAGAACTTGTTCATCGTGTGGTCCCGATTTTGGTCGGCAAGGCCGAACCGTTCAATGGTACGGAGTTTATCCGGGACCGGATGAATGCCTGCTGAACAAAAAGAGCCCGGCAAAAATGCCGGGCCTGAAGAACATCGGAACTGAAGATCCCTCAGCCGGAGATCTGCAGGTTGACCGCCTTCGGGCCCTTGCCGCGGCGATCGGGTTCCGTTTCGTAGCTCACCTTCTGGTTTTCGGCGAGGCCGTTCAGGCCGGAAGCCTGCACGGCAGAAATGTGTACGAAGATATCGGCGCCACCGTTGTCAGGCTTGATGAAGCCAAAGCCCTTTTCGGTGTTGAAGAATTTTACAGTGCCAGTCTCGGCCATGCGTCAGGTCCTTTTCTCTCTGCCCGATAAGTTTGGCGGCGGGCAGCATTTCCAGTATGCCCCAAGGGGCGTGAGGCAGGCAGTTTCGATGTGAGGAAAGGGTCCTGTTTTCACCGCAGCGCCAACTGGTGGTCCAATGGAACTCATCAGCATGGCCGCCCGGAATTTTTGTCGCGTCTCCGGCGCGCTATTATTCAAGGTCTTCCCGTGTTCGCAAATTGCCCGAACAGCGAAAGAGTGCTGTGTTTATTCGGAATTGGCAAGCAAAAGTTTCAATCTTCTGATATGCGGTCTCAATTCGACCAAATTTCAGGCCGTTGCACAAAAAGGCCGCAGCCATTCCGGTATAGTCTCCGGCGTTTCTTGCGAACTATATTGATTAGGTTCCGCCACCGGTTGCGTGCGAAACAGCATAGAGCCGGTCTATTTCATTCGCATGTTCAGTATTGCGCCGGACTATGCCGCAGCGGCGGCGCGTTCCTTGTCCTTCAGCAGTTCGGGAACGAGCTCCGTCGCGAGCATCGCCACGAAGATGATGGCACATCCGGCATAGCCGGCGGGGCTGATGCTCTCGCCCAGCAGGAGCACCCCGAAGAGAGCGGCAAACAGTGCTTCGCTCGAGAGGAAGATGGCAGCCTGCGGCGCAGTGGTGTAACGCTGCGCGACGTTCTGGCAGATGAACGCAAGTCCGCTCGAGAAGAAACCGGCATAGAGGATTTCCGGCAGGGCTCCCTTCACCGCAGAGAGGCTGATCGGCTCCAGTAGGGCGGCCACCGTGCAGCCAAGCAGCGCACAGACCGCAAACTGCACGACGGACAGGGCCATCGGCCGCCCCGAGCGGCCGGCGAAGGCGCCGACGCTGATCATCTGGACGGACCACAGAAGCGCACACAGGATCGTCAGCAAATCGCCCGTCGTCAGGGCCGAGAACGCGCCGCCGCTCAGGAGAAAGATGCCTGCGGTCGACATGGCCGCGGTCGGCCAGATGATCCAATGCGGCCGCTTGCGCAGGACGAATACGGTCAGGATCGGGGTGAACACCACGTACAGGCCGGTGAGAAAGCCGGAATTGGTCACCGAGGTGGTGAGAAGCCCCACCTGCTGCGAGATGGCAGCCAGGAAAAGCGCAAGCCCGGTGAACAGGAATCCCATGCGATCCCCCGACCGCACCGGCGCCACGGCGCGCTTCTTCTCAACCAGGGCGAAGGGCAGGGCGACAAGCGTTGCAATCGCGAACCGCAAACCGATGAACCATATCGGCCCCAGCGTTTCCATCGCCGTCGACTGCGCGATGAACCCCGCACCCCAGATGGCACCAGCAATCAAAAGGAGGAGGTTCGCCTGGACGCGCGACATGATGGTCCTGAGTTTCGAATGGAGTGGGGTGCGGGAGGACGTGCTTGTTGCTGGCTATACTTGGTGTGTACGAGGAACGCAGTGGCGTTCCGTTAGCAGACGGCCAAACCGCGGGCAAGTCCCGAGCACGCCGCTGCGGAGGCGGCCCGTTACGCCGGTGGGAGGCGCGTGCGCTACTGAGAGGAGGGCGCGCGATAAATGCGAAGCAGTTGTCCGTTGTCCCCGTCCGTCAGCATCAACACCGCCCCGTCGGGTGCGACCTTGACGTCGCGCAGCCTGCCGAAACTGCCGTCGAGCATCCGCTCCTCTCCGACGATGGCGCCCGCCTCGTCGCGCTCCAGCCGGACAAGCATCTGGTATTTGAGGGCGGCAACCAGAAGATTGCCGTCCCATTCCGGGAACATCGCGCCACGATAGACCGCGATGGCCCCGGGCGCGATCGAGGGATCCCAGTAGTAGGCCGGTTGCTCGTAGCCGTCCTTGGCCGTTCCTTCGCCGATCTCCGCCCCGGAATAATCCTTGCCGTAGGTAATGACCGGCCAGCCGTAGTTCTTGCCCGGCAACGGGTAATTGACTTCGTCGCCGCCGCGCGCGCCGTGTTCGACGGTAACAAGCCGGCCGTCCTTCGGGTCGATGTCGATGCCTTGGGGGTTGCGGTGCCCTTTCGACCAGATCTCCGGCAGTCCGCCGCTATGGCCGGCAAAGGGATTGCTGGCCGGAATGCCGCCATCGGCATTGATGTGCAGGATCGACCCGGCGTGGTCGCGCGGATTCTGGGCGCGATCCCGCTCGCCGCGGTCGCCGATGCCGAAGAACAGGCTGCCGTCGCCTGCAATGGCAATCCGGGATCCGAAATGCATCCCAGCCCGGCTGAAGTGGTTCATGGTGAAGATGCGCGTGACATCCTCAAGGCTCTTTTCGTCGGGCGACAGTCGCGCGCGTGTGACGGCCGTTCCCCCGCCGCCGCGGCCGGGGGCGCTGTAGGTCAGGAACAAGGTGCGGTCTGTGGCGAAGTTGGGCGAAAGCGCCAGGTCGAGCAACCCGCCCTGGCCGCGGGCGAAGACGCGCGGGAGGCCTTGGATCGGCGCCGACACCTTGCCGTCGCGGATGATGCGCAAGGCGCCCGGCCGTTCGCTCACGATATAGGCGCCTTCCGCAAGCACCTCGACGGACCAGGGATGGTCGAGACCGGTGGCCAGCGTTTCCACCAGCAAGTTCGCCTTCTTGCTGGTAAATTCCTGCGGCTCAGCCGCTGCGGGGCCAAGTGGCAATGCAAGCAGGATGAGCGTGGTGGCAGCCAGCCGAGCGGCACATCGCAAAGCCTTCCTCATCCATTTGCCGGTCAATCGCATCACTTCGCCCATGTCGTATAACTGCGACGGGCGACCTGCATTTTCAAGATGGCTGCGCCGTACGGCCAACTTTCACGGATCGGCCTCAGGCTTCACTGCGCCAGGGGGGCGGCGGCGTGTGTCGGGTGCCGCGATTCATCAACCGGCCGATACCGGCCAGGACGATAAAGCCTGCAAGGAAGAGCGCGACCGTCATTCGGTGGTCGATCGTCGATGCGGCGTCTGCTTTGGGGGCTGTGCTTGCTGTCGTTGTCGGGTCGATGGTGCCCTTGTTCTCAAGCGCCGTGTTGGCCTTTTGAGGCTGAGCAGCATGATCCAGACTCACGGCGAGCAGAACGTGCGTGTCGCCGATCTCTCCTTGGATGACCAGGCCATCGTCGTCAATGAGGTCGGCCTGGGCAACGTTCATCAGGCCAAACAGCATCAGCACGCAGGCCGCAAGCGCCGTCACGGTGATGTAGAAGACCGCTCGGCCTTCCCTTCTCCTGTCGTTCCTTGCCGGCTTTTCGTCGTCGATGAACATGTCTCCGGTCCCCTGGCTCTCGCGTCCGCCGAGCTTGGCGCCCGGCCGCCCGGTTGCGAGCGCAGAAGGCACCCTCAAATCGGCCGCAGGGGGACTGAAATGCGGCACTTCCCGACAGTTGTTGTGGTCAAAAAATGGCGGTTGCAGAAGGCCGCACCATACGCCGAAGTTCGTGAATGGACGGTCCGGTTTGACCCGTCCAGGCGGCCACACTCGGGCGACGCGGCGGAGCGCTCCTCCTCAGGCGAAGCGGCGCCCAAACCGCGGAGCGGTCCGCGGCGCTCGGCTTGCTGGCGTTGCGAGGCGAGAAATGGGGGTGGCGGATCGGGCGGTGTCGCCAGCCTTCGGGAAGTCGAGATTGAGCGACGTCGGCACGATCTGTGGCCGGCCCAGCAGGTAGCCTTGCATCAGCGGCATTCCCATTTCCCGGCAGCGATCCACCTGTGCGGCCGCCTCGACGCTCGGTACGATCGGGTGGATCCCCTCGCGTTCGAGTTGCGCGACGATCACCCGCATCAGCGCGATGCCGGCGGCATTGCCGGTGAACCGTTGCATCCAGATTGGATCGAACTTCAGGAAGTCCGGCCGCAGCCGCGACAGCCGGATCAAATCGTGGTCCGTTGCCGAATACGCGTCGATCGCCACGAGGAAGCCCGCCTCGTGCAATTGCCTGGCAAAGGGCGCCAATGCCTCGAGGTCGTCACCGGGGCGCTCGCGGATCTCGAAGGCGATCCGCGACGGCGCCATTCCCGCCTCGTGGGCGGCAAGTCGCATCCGGTCGATTTCCTGGCGGATCGCATGAGGAGACGTGAACAGGCCGGGCTGTGAATTTACCAGCAGCGTCATGTCTCTCCGCCCCAGAAGGCCGGCGTTGAGAATGTGGAGGCTGCGGCAGAGGCTGTCCACCACCGGTCGATCATCCTCGTCGATCAGCGAGAAGAGTTCGCAAGGTGGGATCTGCACGCCGTCGCGGCTTGCACGAACCAAGCCTTCGATTGCCTCGAGCTCGAGCACGCCCTCGCTTGTCTCGCGCACAATCGGCTGGAGTGCCGACTGGAGAAGATACGGCCCATGCAGAGCGGAAACGTTTCCGTGGGTGTCCCTGGTGAGGTTGGAGAAAATGCTGGGTTCTGTCATCTGCGGTCATCCGGTACGCCCCGGCCAGCCGGAGCGCTTCCTCACGATAATGCCGGACTTGTTAATCTGTCTTAAAGATTTCGGCTCAAATGCCGGATGTTTGCGGAGTTGCCGTCGCCCGCGGCGCTTTGAGGTAATGGTCGTGCACAAGACGATCCTGCCGTCGATTCCGCCGATGCAATTCTTCCGCCGGACGTCCCGGGCGGGATGGGGTGCGGGTTTTTTCGCCGCCGAGCCTTGCAAGGCCAGGCTAGTTTGGCCATAGACCTAACCGCTATGGACCCTTCGACAGGCGCCCATGGCCTCACGCTGTCTTTGAACCCGAAAACGGACAACCGACCATGGCCTTTCTTGCCGATGCCCTTTCCCGTGTGAAGCCTTCCGCCACCATCGCCGTTTCGCAGAAAGCGCGCGATCTGAAAGCCAAGGGTCGCGATGTGATCGGCCTTGGAGCCGGCGAGCCGGATTTCGATACGCCCGACAACATCAAGCAGGCGGCGATCGAGGCGATCAACCGCGGGGAGACGAAGTATACCCCCGTCTCCGGAATCCCCGAGCTGCGGGAGGCCATCGCCAGGAAGTTCAAGCGTGAGAACAACCTCGACTACACCCCGGCACAGACGATCGTCGGCACCGGTGGAAAGCAGATTCTTTTCAACGCCTTCATGGCGACCATGAATGCGGGCGATGAAGTCGTTATCCCAACGCCTTACTGGGTCTCCTATCCGGAGATGGTGTCGCTGTGCGGCGGTACGCCGGTGTTCGTCGCCACCACCCAGGAAAACAGGTTCAAGCTGAGGCCGGAAGACCTCGACCGGGCGATCACGCCGAAGACGAAGTGGTTCGTCTTCAATTCGCCGTCGAACCCTTCGGGCGCGGCCTATACGCATGACGAACTGAAGGCGCTGACGGACGTGCTCCTGAAGCATCCGCACGTCTGGATCCTGACGGACGACATGTACGAGCACCTGACCTATGGCGACTTCAAGTTCGCCACCCCGGTCGAGGTCGAGCCGAAGCTCTACGATCGCACGCTGACGATGAACGGCGTCTCCAAGGCCTATGCCATGACCGGTTGGCGCATCGGCTATGCCGCCGGCCCGCTGAGCCTGATCAAGGCGATGGACATGATCCAGGGCCAGCAGACCTCCGGCGCCTGCTCGATCGCCCAGTGGGCCGCCGTCGAGGCGCTGAACGGTCCGCAGGACTTCATCCCGGTAAACAAGAAGATCTTCGAGGCCCGCCGCGACCTCGTCGTTTCCATGCTCAACCAGGCCAAGGGCATCGAGTGCCCCTCGCCGGAGGGTGCCTTCTACGTCTATCCGTCCTGCAAGGGCCTGATCGGCAAGACGGCGCCGTCGGGCAAGGTGATCGGGACCGACGAGGATTTCGTCTCCGAGCTGCTCGAAGCCGAAGGCGTCGCCGTCGTCCATGGCTCGGCCTTCGGCCTCGGCCCGAACTTCCGCATCTCCTACGCGACGTCGGAGGCCCTGCTCGAGGAAGCCTGCAAGCGCATCCAGCGCTTCTGCGCCGCCTGCAAGTAACACGGACGACCTCGGCGAAGCCCTGCAAAACCCGCCAGCGATGGCGGGTTTTTTGATGGCGGAGTGCGGGCCGGCAGGGGCGACGGCGAGGGGTGGCTTTCGCCCTGCCAATTCGATTCAAGTGTCTCCCGCTGCGATTCAGCGCCTGCTTGCAAGCCTTTGAAATGTTGCTGCTAAAGCCCAATCACCGTCAGCATGACGAAGGTGGCGAAGAGGATGAAGTGGGTCATGCCCTCGATCGCGTTGGTCATGCCGTCGTTGAGGTTGATCGCTGCGACAACAAGGGTGACGGCAGCCATGACGCTCTGCACCGGCGTCATCGCCATGATGAAGGGCTGGCCGGTGTAGAGCGCGATCGCCTCCATCACCGGTACGGTCAGGATGACGGTCGAGAGCGAGGCGCCCATGGCGATGTTGACGACCGACTGCATCCGGTTGGCGAGCGCTGCGCGCATTGCGGTCAGGATTTCCGGGGCGGCCGAGATCGCGGCGACGATGACGGCCATCAGCGCGGGCGGCGCGCCGCTGCCTTCAAGGCCGCTGTTGAACGTGGCCGCCATCACCTCGGCAAGCGCGCCGATGATGACGACGCCGGCGAGGATGATGAGGATCGAGGGCAGGGCGGGCTCATCGGCCTGGGGATGCTTGTCCAACGGCCTGCTCTGATCGGCGCGTGGATAGGCATAGCTGAAGAAATAGCTGTGTCGGCCGACCTGCAGGCGCAGGAAGAGCGTGTAGAGCGCGACCATCGCGCCGATGGTGAAGGCGGAATAGAACTTCCAGCTTTCGCGCGGCACGAACTCCGGCACGATCATCGAGATTCCCATGGCCGTCAGGATCATCACGCCGTAAGTGCGACTGGAATCGTCGTTGTAGGGCTGCTCGCCGTGGCGCAACCCGCCCAGGAGCGCCGCGAGCCCGATGATGCCGTTGATGTCGAGCATCACCGCGGCATAGATCGTGTCCCGCACCAGCGTCGGCGATGACGTGGACTGCATCATGATCCCGAGCACGACAACCTCGACCAGGACGGCCGAAAGCGTCAGGATCATGGTGCCGTAAGGGTCGCCGACCTTGACCGCCAGCACCTCGGCGTGGTGGGCGACCCTGGTCGAGGCAAGGATGATCGTCGCGACGAGGGCGAAGGCGGCAATCAGGGCAACGGTGCGTCCCGCCGCCAGGATGTGGTGCTCGGCCGCGTAGGCGGCGATCGCTACGAGCAGGGCGAGCAGAAGGAAGTGTTCCTGTCTGGCGCGGCGGAGTTTCGTCAAGGTCGGCTTCCGTGCCTGCGATCAGCAAATGGCGAACGTCTTTCCTCGGCAAGATAACGCTGACGCAGCGATTGGCAACGGCGGCTAACAACTCATGCCGGCGACTGCTTTTGGCCTGAAGCAGACCTCCGACGCCCGCCGATCGTTATCGTGGGAGGTTCCATCAATGACATCATGTTAAAAAGGGCATGATATCCACGCCGTCGCCGGGAAAGACTGTAATGTGGGGGTGGTCCTGAAAAAGCCTTGCGGCGGCATCTGCGGTTTCAGCCTCAACCACCAGGTAGCCGCAGAATGGATTGACCGCTTCGGTGACGCCATCCCTGGTGATGCGCGTCGTCTTTCCCACCATGCCGCCACGATCAAGGATAGACGCAGCGTTTCTTTGCTCCCACGCCGCCCACTGTCCGATGCCGATGGTGTCGACAGCATCCTGCTCGGCTTTGGGCAGGCTTCGAAAAGACGCGAGGTCCTCGGGCTTCATGGTGTAAACGGCAAGGAAACGGGGCATGAGCCACCTCCATGTCTTCAATGATTGGACAGCGTACACGTCGCGCGTCCGAAGCATCCAGCTATTGGTCACGCCCACTTCTCCCGGCCGGCGAGGGGTGTCGAAAAGTTGCGAGGCGATAAGATATCTTACCACCGCTTTTGCCTTGTCGGCCACGCTGGCAGCACAGGCGCGGGCCAGCTGAGCCCGGTAGCGCTGGCCTAAATCAATTGCGGAAGACGATGCAGGCACCGCCGGCCTTGCGGATCCGGTCGCAGAGGCCGTCGGCCTCTTCCCGCGTCTGCCGGCCGATGCGGGCGGTGTAACGGGGCCGGGTGCCGAAGCCGGGCAGGCGCTCGCGCTGGATAAATGGCTTTTCCGCATTCAAGGGCGAGGGCAGCCGCTCGACCGCCATCATGAACAGCCGATAGGCGGCCGGCTTGTTGAAGTGCGAGGCGAGCTGCACGCCCCATGGCGCCCAGGTCCCGTCGTCAGTCGAGGAAATGATCTCTTTCATCTGCCGGCTTTCGGCCAGTGCAATGCAGGCCTCGTTGAAGGGCTTGTTCTTGTCGAGTGCCAGATCGAGCTTCTCCGGCGGACTGTCCTTCCATTGTTCGGCCGTATGAGCGGTGATCGCGATCACGTAGGCACGCGTCTCGAAGGGGAGGCTGCCGCTGGCGAGAAAGTTTGACAGCCCGCCTTCGCCGGCATTGTAGGCGGCCGCTGCCAAGCCGAGATTGCCGAACCGGTCGCGCAGGTCGGCCAGATACTCCGCCGATTTGCCGAGTGCGTCCAGGGCATGAAAGCTGTCCTTCAGCCCGCGCAACTTGGCCGTGCCCGGCATGAACTGGGCGATGCCCTCCGCACCCTTCGGACTGACGGCATTCGGGCGAAACAGGCTCTCGCGCCAAATGAGCCGGGCGAAGTACTCCGGCGGCAGCGCATTGGCCGACGCAAAGCCCTCGATGGCCTTGCAGATATCGCGATTGAACGTTTTCTGCCGCACGCAGAGCCGCGTTCCGTTGGCCATCTCGGTGGAATAGAGGCAAGGCGGCGGTGCACGCCATTCAGGCTGGCCGACCGCGGGCCGTGGAGCAACTGGAGCCACCGCGAGCAACGCCGTCAGCCAGACCGCACACCGCGGCGACAAGGTTTTCCTGCACGAAGTTCTGCGCCGCCGCTCCTTCGCAGACATCGCTTCGACCCCCGAGGCTCAGACGTTATCCCACTTGATACCATCGACTGGGCCGGAGGTGGAAGACCGAGTGGCGAAAGTCGGTCCTCAGGCTTGGTGTCAGAAAGGGGCGGAGGCAGTCCGACGCATCCGCCCCGTGGGTCTCAAGCGGCGGTATCCAGTGCCGGATAATCGGTATAGCCCTTTGCCCCGCCGCCGTAGAACGTCGCCTTGTCGGGTGTATTGAGCGGCGCACGGTCACGCAAACGCTCGACGAGGTCCGGGTTGGCGATGAAGAGCTTGCCGAAGGCGACGAGGTCGGCATAGCCGCTCTCAACGGCCTTTTCCGCCAGTTCCCGATCGTAGCCGTTGTTGACCATCCAGGCGGCCTTGCCGCCCTTGTCCCGATAGGCCGCCTTCAGCGCGGCATAGTCGAACGCTGCCGGTCCCTGCTGGTGATCGCGCGCGCCGCCGGTGGCCCCCTCGATCACGTGGATATAGGCGAGGTCGTTCGGCAGGCCCGCAGCCACATGGTTGAAGAGCGGCTGGGGGTCCGGATCAAAGGCATCGTTTGCCGGTGTCACGGGAGAGATGCGGATGGCCGTGCGGCCGGCGCCGATCTCGCCGGTGATCGCGTTCACGACTTCGAACAGGAAGCGCGCGCGGTTCTCGATCGAGCCGCCATAGGCGTCGGTGCGATGATTGCTGCCGGACCGCAGGAACTGGTCCAGCAAGTAACCGTTGGCGGCATGGATCTCCACGCCGTCGAAACCGACGTCGATCGCGGCCCGTGCAGCCTTGCGGTAGTCCTCGACGATCCCGGCGATCTCCGAGATTTCCAGGGCACGCGGCTCGGAGGTCGGCGCAAAGCCTCCGGTGCAGTCCTCGTTGCGGAGGTAGGTCTTGGCTTTCGCTGCGACGGCCGAGGGGCCGACCGGCTGGTCGCCATTTGGTTGCAGGCTGGTATGGGAGACCCGGCCGACATGCCAGAGCTGCACGACGATCTTGCCGCCGGCCCGATGGACGCTGTCCGTCAGGTCTTTCCACCCGGCAAGTGCCTCTGGCGTGTAGAGGCCCGGCACGTCGGCGTAGCCCTGACCCTGCTGGGTGATTGCCGTGCCTTCGGTGATCAGAAGCCCGGCACTGGCTCGCTGCTCGTAGTAGGCGACGTTCAGCGTGTTGGGCACTGCATCCGGCGAGCGGTTGCGTGTCAGCGGCGCCATGACGATACGGTTGGCGAGTTGGATGTCGCCGACTGCAGTAGGCGCGTGGAGACTGGGCATGGGAGGTCCTTTACGGTTTGGTGGAAAGGAGCGCCTGGGAGAAGCGCTCAGAGGGTGTCGTTGATGTGCTTGAGGAACGCCGCGACGGTTTCCTCGTTTCGTTTGTAGAAGATCCACTGGCCGACCCGCCGGGTGGTGACGAGTCCAGCACGCTGCAGGACGGCGAGATGGGCCGAAACGGTCGACTGCGACAGGCCGCAGCGTTCGAACTGGCCGGCGCAGATGCCCATATCGAGGGGGTGCTCCTGGCTGCTGAAATGCAGTTCAGGCTCGCGGAGCCAGTTCAGGATCTGCGTGCGCGTCGGGTGGGCCAGGGCTTTGAGAATTTCGTCGGCATCCATCGTCGTCTCGCTTCGTCGCATCGCGATATAGCGATATTCATATCGATGAATGACGATATGGAAAGTCACAAGCGCGTGAGGATGTCAACAGGAGTATGGTGCGCTGGTCCCCAGGCCAGCGGTTCGGCCGCGCCGGAGTTTGATGCCACCGTTCGAGAGATCAGTGCGCCACTACGCCCGCTGATGCGCCTGATTGTGTCCGCACCGCGCTGGATTCCCCCTGGAGGTCCGCCAATCGGTCGGAATTGTTGCAGAAGGCGACGTGATCGGTCGCAATCGTTCCGTTGCGGATGCTTTGCCGACAGATCGCCTTGTGGGAGCACACCGCACAGACGCGCGTCATATCGTTGAGCGCTGTTCTGTTCGTGTGCCGGACGGCTTCGGTGTCGATGCCCAGTGCCATCATCACGTTTTCGAGCTCGACGGCGGCGCGTGGTCCTTGTCCGACCACATCGCACAACTGATCGAATGTCAGCCCGCAATCGGCGGCAATGGCATTGCTCTCCCGCGGGCCGAGTTGGGCAAGCTTGCGATGCACTCGCGCACCGTCGCGGTAGCCCTTCCAGCGGGCGGCCATCATTTCCAGAACGTTGTGCAGCATCGAACCGTTGGTCATGGCACTCCTCCTTCTGGAGGCATACTGCCTGCATCGGCTCCACCCCTCTTTGCGCGCTATCAAATCGGAGCCGCAAGGCCGCGACCGAGCGCCGTCATCGTCCCGCAGCAAGCCGGACAAAAAAAGAGGGCCACAAGCGAAGCTTGGGCCCTATAGGTGTGAAGGTAAAAACCTCCAGAGGGGAACAGCCGACGCGGCGGTACTGGGAGGAGAAAACCGCCAAGCGCGTCGACTGAGAGCGATATGGGGCAGGGGGATCGACATTTCAAGGGAGCGAAATGCCGCATCGCGAAAAGTAGTGAGAAACGTGGACCTGCAGTATAAGCAAGGCAAAAAAAAGAGGGCCGCAAGATAAACTTGGGCCCTTTATAGTTATGAAGGTAAAAACCTCCAGAGGGGAACAGCTGCTGCGGTGGCACTGGGAGGAAAAGCCACCAAAGTGCATCAGCTGCGTGCGATATGCTGGTTTTCTGAGCAGACATCAATCATTTAAAGTGCATGCCAGCCATGCATTAGGCGCACTCCTGGCGGCGGAGCGGCGCGAAATGCGAATTCAGAAGTTCCAGTTGCGTGCCTTGGAGACGATGAAATCCCGGAAAACCTTCAGCTTCGCCGCATTTTTCATTTCGTGTGGATAGCAGAAATAGGTGTCGAAGGAGGGAACGTCGGCATTCGTGACCAGTTGCAGCAGCCCCGGATCGCGGCCGACGATGTAGTCGGGCAGCATGGCGATGCCGATGCCGAGCAGGCAGGCACGCTTGATCGAGGTCAGACTGTTGATCTGCAGCACCGAGGGCCGGGGATTGTCGGAATCACGGCCTGCGATCTGCAGCCAGTTCACATCGAGCAGATAGTTCGGCGCCGGCTCGCCGAAGGTGATGATCTTGTGGTGGTCGAGATCGTCGATCGACTGCGGCTCGCCGTAGCGGTTGATGTAGGAGGGCGCGGCATAGACGTGCATGTGCACCGTGAACAGCTTGCGCTGGATCAGGTCCGATTGCTGCGGTTCGCGCAGGCGGATCGCGCAGTCGGCGTGGCGCATGTTGACGTCCAGCTCCTCGTTGTCGAGCAGGAGCTGCACCTGCATGTCCGGATAGAGCGCCAGGAACTCCTGCACCTTGTCGGTCAGCCAGCCCTGGCCGAGACCGACCGTGGTGGTGATCCGCAGCTTGCCGCTCGGTTTCTCGGTCGTCTCGGTCAGTTGCACGCGCACGCTTTCGAGCTTCATCAGCACTTCATGCGCCGTGCGATAGAGGATCTCGCCCTGCTCGGTCAGGATCAGCCCGCGGGCGTGGCGGTGGAAGAGCTTGATGCCGACGTCCTGCTCCAGCGCGCTGACCTGGCGGCTGATCGCGGACTGCGAAAGGTGCAGCTTGTCGGCTGCATGCGTGAATGAGCCGGCCTCGGCCGCGGCATGAAATATCCGCAGCTTGTCCCAGTCGAGCGCCATTCTGTCTTTCCCCCATATGTCCTTAGGGCGGGGAACTCATGGTTTCCCGCCCGGTTGCTGATGAACTGTTCCCACGCCCGCGATGGCGGGCCGGAAGCCCGCTCGCGTTGTTGGCGGCTTCTACTCGGCCGCAATTGCGACAGGCATATGACCTGCCAGATATCTTTCCGCCTCGAGCGCCGCCATGCAGCCCATCCCGGCGGCCGTCACGGCCTGGCGATAGACGTCATCCGTCACATCGCCCGCGGCGAACACGCCGGGCACGTCGGTTGCCGTGGAGTCCGGCGCCGTCCACAGATAGCCGCTCGGCTTCTGCTTCAGCTTGCCGACGAAAAGCTCGACGGCCGGTGCATGGCCGATTGCGACAAAGACGCCGTCGGTCGCCAGGTCGGTGACGGCGCCGGTCCTGGTGTTGCGGAGCCGGACGCCGTTGACCGAGGCCGGCATCGGCGGCTTCGCCTCGGCGCCGAGATACTCGATCACCTCGTGATCCCAGATCACCTTGACGTTCGGCTTGGCGAACAGGCGCTCCTGCAGGATCTTTTCGGCGCGGAACGCGTCACGGCGATGCACGACGGTCACGGTCTTCGCGAGGTTGGAGAGATAGAGGGCCTCTTCCACGGCCGAATTGCCGCCGCCAACGACGATCACGTCCTTGCCGCGGTAGAAGAAGCCATCGCAGGTGGCGCAGGCGGAGACGCCAAAACCCTGGAACTTGTGTTCAGTCTCGATGCCGAGCCACTTGGCCTTGGCGCCGGTGGCGATGATCAGCGTGTCAGCAGTCCATTCGGTCCCGCTGTCGGTCGAGATGCGGAAGGGGCGCACGTCGAGGTCGACATCGGTGACGAGATCGTTGACGATCTCGGCGCCCACGTGCTGGGCCTGCTTGAGCATCTGCTCCATCATCCAGGGGCCCTGCACCGGATCGGCATAGCCGGGATAGTTCTCGACGTCGGTCGTGATCATCAGCTGGCCGCCCTGCTCCATGCCGGCGATCAGCACGGGTTCCAGCATCGCACGCGCCGTGTAGATGGCGGCGGTGTAGCCGGCGGGGCCGGAGCCGATGATCAGAACCTTGACGTGACGGGCAGACATGGCTGCTCTCCTTGGCGTAGCGCGCCCGGCGGGCGGCGGGCGCGCCGGCGCGGACTGTGTCGATCGTTGACGCTCATTTATGAGTGCGGGCCGCTTATATTCAAGGGCAGGGCCGCACTTGCCAACAGGCTTGGCGCCGCCGCGACATTTTTATTCAGGGCGATGCAATTATCTTACGCTCCGCGGACGTTTCTGATAATGCGCCCCTCAAGTCAATCAAGGAAGCAACACCGTGTTTCGCGCCGAACTCGACGCCATCGACATCAAGATCCTGAAGGAACTGCAGGCCGACGGCCGCATGACCAACGTGGAACTGGCCGCAAAGGCCGGCATTTCCGCCCCGCCGTGCCTGCGCCGGGTGCGCAAGCTGGAAGAGGCCGGCATCATCGAGGGCTACCACGCGATGCTGAATGCGCCTGCGCTCGGCTTCGACCTCGTCGCCTTCTGCATGGTCGGCCTGAAGCATCAGTCCGAGGCCAACCTCAAGGCCTTCGCCGCCGCCACCGCCGAATGGCCGCTCGTCCGCCAGGCCTGGATGGTCTCCGGTGACAGCGATTTCCTGCTGCACTGCGTGGCGGAAAACCTTACCCGCTTCCAGGATTTCGTCATCGAGGTGCTGACGGCCAACGAACACGTCGATACGGTGCGCACGATGCTGACGATCCGCCAGGTGAAGAAATTGGGGTTGGTTGAGGTGTGACATTTCGATCTTTGCAATCGATGCCATCTTCGCGAGGACCGACGCTGTGAAAATTGCATCCGAGCGTCCATTGGCAAGATCCATCATCAAGACCGCCTTCCAACTGTTTGGCGGGGACCACTCCCATGCTCACAATTGGTTTCCCGGGCTATCCATAGTCGGCGCTCCGGGGGCGCCGGATCGGCTGATCTGCTATCGGGGAAAGCGCATTGCCGCCCTGCAAGGGTCCGGCGCGCTGACCGCGTCCGCTGGTTCGGATATCTGCATCGTCGGTTCCGGTCCATCTGTGCGCGGCATCGATCTCACCTCGCTTGAACCAAGACAGGCCATCCTCCTCAATGGCGCGATCGGTTTGGCGGGGGAGGGAGTAGAACCGCTTGCAATTGCAGTGGAGGACGAGCGCTTTGTCTGGCGCCATCATCAACTCATGCGGGAGAATGTCCGGGGCGACGGGCTATGCCTTTTCTCTGTTGGCGTCCTGAGGGCGCTGTGCGAGGTCGATGCAGCGTGGGTGGCCAATCGCAGGGTTATTCTCATCGATGACCTTCGGAAGCCTTACGGCGCGCGCAAGCGTTCGTTTGCTGAAGCGGCCGCCCTGCCTTTTGCCTATACCGACGGGAGTGCCGCAGGGCTCTCGACGGAGCCGGATCTCGGTGTGTTTCAGGGTGGATCCGTTGCCGTTTCTGCAGTGCAGTTTGCGATCCACTGCCGGCCGTGTCGGATCGGCCTTGTTGGAATCGACATTTCTAATGCGAATCTGCCGCGCTTCTACGAAACAGACGGCCACATGGCGCGAAGCGGCATTGCCCGGGCGGAAGAGCGAATACTCGCGCATTTTGCGCTGGCCAAACGCTATTGCGATGAAAAAGGCATCTCAGCCGTGTGCCATTCCCCTGTTTCTGCGTTGCTGAAATGCGGCTATCCCTACGATGCCCGCTTTTCCCGGCACCAGTAGGCTGGATCAGGGGATTTCGCACTACTTCCGACGTCCGTCGAGGTTGCCCCTAGGGGGCAACACCGCTAGGTACGGGGCGTATTGCCCTAGGAGAATATGAATGGGTCTCTTCCGCAAACGACTGCCACTAACCAAGTATCTCGAGATCACCCCGCCGGAACCGGCGGCCGAGCGCAGCGGCATTATGATTGCGACTATGATCAAGAACGAGGCCAATTACGTTGCCGAATGGCTTCGCTACCATCATGCGGTCGGCATCCGGCATTTCGTGCTCTATGACGACGGTTCGACCGATGGGACGCGCGAGGTTATCGCCGAAACGCTCCCGCCCAAGTACGTCACTATCGTCCCGTGGCGCGGACGAATGATCGATGCCGAGAGCAAGGCGACGGTCAACAGCCAGGCCATCGCCTTCACACATGCCATTTACAACTTCGGCTACGACTACAAGCGCATCGCCTTCATCGACACAGACGAGTTTCTGGTGCCGAAGAACGGGAAGACGGTTGAGGAAGCGATTGCGGGGCTCGATGAGTTCCCGAACATTTCGCTGCCATGGCACATGTTCGGAACCAGTGGGCACAAGACCCCGCCTGAGGGCGGCGTGCTGATGAACTACACGAGGCGCGCGCGCGATCCGATGAGCCGGAAGAAGAACGCGAGCAACTTCAAATGCATCGTGGATCCGTGCGAGGTGGTGGAGGTCAGTATTCACCAGTTCAAGACGCGCAAGCATGGGGAGTTCAGCGCCAATGATGTCGGCCATTTGGCAAGTCGGAATGGGCGCAAGGGCGCTGGGTTCTATTCAGCGCAAAATCTGCAGCTCAATCACTATTACACGCGGTCGGAAGCCGAGCTTGAAGCGAAATTGAGCCGCGGTGCGGCATCGACCGCCTCGCATCAGCGTTACCGCAATCGCGTCATGTCCGCGGTCAAGAACATCGAGGCCGACACGGTCGAAGACCGTGCCGTGATAGACCTGATACAGCGGGAGGGTATTGACCTCGGCATCGAGCCGCAAAGCGTTCGGCTGCGGGTCGTTCGACAGGGGGCATAAGATCCTGCGGACGCCCTATTGCAGCGCAGCTTCATTGCCGAGCAGTCCCCGATAGACTTGCCCGATCGCAAGCGCCTCTCTCTCAAGTGCAAAGGCCGCCCGCACGTGGTCGAGCGCCTTGCGACCCGCCGCGAGGGTTTGCTCCGGATCGGCCATATAGCGCTTGATCGCCGCGGTCAGCGCCGCCCCGTCGCCGGCCGGCACCACCGAGCCGGTTTCGCCCTCGATCGTCATTTCGCTGTAGGCGCCAGCGTCGGAGGTCACGACCGCCGTCTGTGAGGCCATCGCCTCCAGCGGCGTCAGGCCGAAGCCCTCGTTGCGCGAGGGCGCGACGTAGAGCGTCAGACGCCGGTACCACGGCCGGATGTCGTCCACCTCGCCGAGAAAGACGACGCGGCCGGAGAGGCCGGCGGCTGCGATCTCGGCCTTCAATCCGTCGCCGAAGGCTTTGTGTTCCGGGGTGATGCGGCCGGAAATCACGGCCGTCCAGTCGGGAAAGCGCGGCAGCAGCTCGATCATCGCGCGGACGAAGAGGTCGGTGCCCTTCTGGTGGCGCACCCGGCCGAAGCAGCCGACGAGATATTTTCCGGGCAGACCCGTCGCCGCGATCGTGTCCTCCGGCCCTGCTGGCGGGCGAAAGCGCTCAAGGTCGACGCCGTGCCGGATCACCGTGTGCGGAACCTCGAGGAAGGAGCCCGAGCGCGCGTTCGTCGCGATCACCGCGTCCATCCGGCGAATCAGGAACTTGGTGTAGCGGCTGTGGCGGCGCTGGGCGGCCGAGGTGAAGAGCAGCTTCAACGGCATGCGCAGCACGTCGCGCAGGATGATCCCGGGCAGCATCTCGGTGTTGCGCCGCGCATGCCAGACGCGATGCGTTTGGCCCACAGGCGGCCGCCAGAGCGAGAAGAGGTCACGGAAACGGATATGCGGCAGGTCCGCCGGCAGTCCTGGACCAAGCGCCGCAACGCGCTGGCCGAGTGCCCGCTGCGTTGGTATCAGTTGGATGATCGTCGAGGTTACGCCGGACAGGCGCCGCTTGAAGTTCGGCGCGATGACATCGACATCGGCGATGTCGACGCGTGCGGCGTCCATGTCCGGAGATGCAGTCATCTGTGGCGGATCAGCCCCAGGTGACGGCGAGGATTTCGTAGGCCTTGGAGCCGCCCGGCGCGTTGACCTCGATCGAATCGCCAACTTCCTTGCCGATGAGCGCGCGCGCGATCGGCGAGGAGATCGAAATGCGGCCGGCCTTCACGTCAGCCTCCTGGTCGCCGACGATCTGGTAGGTCTTCTCTTCCTCGGTGTCCTCGTCGACGATCTTCACCTTGGCACCGAACTTGACCTTGTCGCCAGACATCTTCGACAGGTCGATCACCTCGGCACGGGCGACGAGATCCTCGAGTTCCGTGATCCGGCCCTCGTTGTGGCTCTGCGCCTCCTTGGCGGCATGGTATTCGGCGTTTTCGGATAGGTCACCATGGGCGCGCGCTTCGGAAATTGCCTCGATGATTCTCGGGCGCTCCTCCTGCTGCCGCCAGCGCAGTTCTTCCTGCAGCTTGACGAATCCGCCCTGCGTCATCGGAACCTTTTCGACCATTTTACCCTGTCCTTCCAATCGCGGCGCCCCGTCCATCGCAGGCACGCACGCAAAATAAAACGGTTTCCGGGGGATTAGCCCCGGAACCCGCAGAACTGTTTGAACGGCGCTTATAGCAGAAACCGGCGAACAAAAGCCAGATCAATTAGCGCAGCCGGAGCCCGTGCAGAGAACAGCCTGGAGCTTCCGGCAGCCGTCGGCCGACGGAGCTTAGGCTTTTGCCGGCAAACTTGCGGCACAGGCCCGACAACCTTGGCGACGAAAGGCGTTGCTGGCATTTCTACATCCAGGCGCCGCCACCGAGGTTATGGCGGCTCAGAAATAGCTCTGCAGCGGATGCACCTCGAGCTGGCCTTCCTTCAGCGCCTTGATCGCCTGGGCGGCGGCTTCGGCACCGGCCATGGTCGTGTAGTAGGGCACTTTTTGCATCAGCGCGGCGCGGCGCAAGGACTTGGAGTCCGAGATCGCCTTGGTGCCGTCCGTCGTGTTGATGACGAGCTGGACCTGGCGGTTGCGGATCGCGTCCTCGATGTGCGGACGGCCCTCCTGCACCTTGTTGACCTTGATAGCCACGATGCCGTTCTCGCCGAGGAAGCGCGCCGTGCCGGAGGTGGCCAGAACCTTGAAGCCGATCTCGGTGAGGATGCGGATCGCCGGCAGCACCCGCTCCTTGTCATCGTCGCGCACCGAGACGAACACCGCGCCGTCGCGCGGCAGGTCGACGCCGGCGCCGAGCTGCGACTTGGCGAAGGCGAGCGGGAAGCTGGTGTCGAGCCCCATCACCTCGCCGGTCGAGCGCATTTCCGGTCCGAGCAGGGTGTCGACGCCGGGGAAGCGGGCAAACGGGAACACGGCTTCCTTGACCGCGATGTGCTTCAACTTGCGCGGATCGGGCTTCTCGCCATAAGCCGCGATCGCCACGTCCAGCTTCTCACCGGCCATGACGCGGGCGGCGATCTTGGCGATCGGCGCGCCGATGGTCTTGGCGACGAAGGGCACGGTACGCGAGGCGCGCGGGTTCACTTCAAGCACGTAGATCGTGCCGTCCTTGATGGCGTACTGCACGTTCATCAGGCCGCCGACATTGAGTGCCTTGGCCAGCGCCCTCGTCTGGCGCTCCAGCTCCTCGACCATTTCGGCGGACAGGGTGCGGACCGGCAGCGAGCAGGCCGAGTCGCCGGAGTGGATGCCGGCCTCCTCGATGTGCTCCATGATACCGGAGACGAACACGTCCTCGCCGTCGCAGAGCGCATCGACGTCCACCTCGACGGCGTTGGTCAGGTAGCTGTCGAACAGCAGCGGGTTCTTGCCGAGCAGCGTGTTGATCTGGCCGGTCTTGTCGTTCGGGTAGCGCTGCTTGATGTCTTCCGGCACCAGGCCGGGGACGGTGTCGAGCAGGTAGGTCTGCAGCATCGATTCCGAATGGATGATCTGCATGGCGCGGCCGCCGAGCACGTAGGAGGGGCGCACGACCAACGGGAAGCCGATCTCGGCGGCGACGAGGCGCGCCTGCTCGACCGAATAGGCGATGCCGTTGTTCGGTTGCGTCAGGTCAAGCTTCTGCAGCAGCTTCTGGAAGCGGTCGCGGTCCTCGGCAAGGTCGATCATGTCGGGCGCGGTGCCGAGAATCGGTATGCCGTTCTTTTCCAGGGCTTCGGCGAGCTTCAGCGGCGTCTGGCCGCCGAACTGGACGATGACGCCGACGAGCGTGCCGTTGGTCTGCTCCGCTTTCAGGATTTCGATGACGTCCTCGGCGGTCAGCGGCTCGAAATAGAGGCGATCGGAGGTGTCGTAGTCGGTGGAGACGGTCTCCGGGTTGCAGTTGACCATGATCGCTTCATAGCCGGCATCCTTGAGGGCGAAGGCGGCATGGCAGCAGCAATAGTCGAACTCGATGCCCTGGCCGATGCGGTTCGGGCCGCCGCCGAGGATGACGACCTTCTTGCGATCGGAAATGCCGGCTTCCGAGCGCGTCTGGCCGGCAAAGGGCTCTTCGTAGGTCGAGTACATGTAGGCGGTCGGCGAGGCGAACTCGGCCGCGCAGGTGTCGATGCGCTTGAAGACGGGGCGGACGTCGAGGCTGTTGCGCAGTTCGGCCACTTCCTTCGGCCGCTTGCCGGAAAGCGTGGCGAGGCGGGCGTCGGAGAAGCCCATCGCCTTCAGCATGCGCAGGTTCTGCGGATCGGTCGGCAGGCCGTGCTCGCGGATGCGCGCCTCCATGTCGACGATCGCCTTGAACTGGGCGATGAACCACGGGTCGATCTTCGACCCCTCGTGCACCTCTTCCGGCGTAAAGCCCATGCGCAGCGCCTGGGCGACCATGCGCAGGCGGTCAGGCGTCGGGGTGGAGATTGCGGCACGCACGGCGTTCCTGCCGTCGCCGTCCTCGTAGCCGGGGATCTCGATCTCGTCGAGCCCGGTCAGCCCGGTCTCGAGGCCCCGCAGCGCCTTCTGCAGGCTTTCGGCGAAGGTGCGGCCGATCGCCATGACCTCGCCGACCGACTTCATCGCGGTCGTCAGCGTCGGCTCGGCGCCGGGGAATTTTTCGAAGGCGAAGCGCGGGATCTTGGTGACGACGTAGTCGATCGACGGCTCGAAGGAGGCCGGCGTCGCGCCGCCGGTGATATCGTTTTCCAGTTCGTCCAGCGTGTAGCCAATCGCGAGCTTGGCGGCGATCTTGGCGATCGGGAAGCCGGTGGCCTTCGATGCCAGAGCAGACGAACGCGAGACGCGCGGGTTCATCTCGATCACGACGAGACGGCCGTTGGCCGGGTTGACGGCGAACTGCACGTTCGAGCCGCCCGTCTCGACCCCGATCTCGCGCAGCACCGCGATCGAGGCGTTGCGCATGATCTGATATTCCTTGTCCGTCAGGGTCAGCGCCGGCGCGACGGTGATCGAGTCGCCCGTGTGGACGCCCATCGGATCGATGTTCTCGATCGAGCAGATGATGATGCAGTTGTCCGCCTTGTCGCGGACGACCTCCATTTCATACTCCTTCCAGCCGAGCACGCTTTCTTCGATCAGCACTTCCGTCGTCGGCGAGGCGTCGAGGCCGCCCGAGACGATGTCGAAGAATTCGGAGCGGTTGTAGGCAATGCCGCCGCCGGTGCCGCCGAGGGTGAAGGACGGGCGGATGATGGCGGGCAGGCCGATCTCGTCGAGCGCGGTGGCGGCGATCGCCATCGCATGGCTCATGTAGCGCTGCTTGCGGTCGGTCTCGCCGAGGTTCCACTGGTTCTCCAGCTCGTCGAGCGCCTTGTCGAGCGCGTCGCCGGAAAGTTCCGCTTTCAGCTTGGCCCGCTCGGCCTCATGCTTCTTGCGGTCGGCGTCCTTGATGTCGGTGGCGTTGGCCAGCATCGACTTCGGTGTCTCGAGTCCGATCTTTGCCATGGCCTCGCGGAACAGCGCCCGGTCCTCGGCCTTGTCGATCGCCTCCGGCTTGGCGCCGATCATCTCGACGTTGTAGCGCTCGAGCACGCCCATGCGCTTGAGGGAGAGGGCGGTGTTCAGCGCCGTCTGGCCGCCCATGGTCGGCAGAAGTGCGTCCGGGCGCTCCTTGGCGATGATCTTGGCGACGACTTCCGGGGTGATCGGCTCGATGTAGGTGGCATCCGCCAGCCCCGGATCGGTCATGATCGTCGCCGGGTTGGAGTTGACGAGGATGACGCGGTAGCCTTCTTCCTTCAGCGCCTTGCATGCTTGCGTTCCGGAATAGTCGAACTCGCAGGCCTGCCCGATGACGATCGGCCCCGCGCCGATGATGAGGACCGATTTAATGTCTTGGCGCTTGGGCATGGCTCTATCCGTTCTTGTACCTGCGCGAAAAACCGGCCAGGGTGGGAGGGTCACCGGCCGGGGCGCGAAAGGCATGGTCTTTAAAGGCTAGAAGCGGCTTATAGGCAAATGCCGCACCGAGCGAAACCCCGAAAATGATGGAAATGGCAGAATCTATGAACGCTTTCCACCGTTGCCTGAGCGCCCAACCGACACCGCGTTGCGCCGTGGCTGGCCGGCCGTCGGTTCGCCAAGGCAGCGAACAGGGCGCTGCCTGATCGGTGCGGGCAACCAATGGCGGACTTTTGCGTTCTGTAAAGACGCTATACTATGAATCGCGAAATTGCGGATGCCGTTGCGGCAAGGGAGCTGATCATGGAGTGGAAGGGCCGCCGTCAGTCCAGCAACGTCGAGGATCAACGCGGCAGCGGCGGGCAGCAGGGCGGCTTCGGCCGGGGCGGAGGCTTTCGCATCCCGATGGGCGGCGGTCCGGGCCGCGCCGGCGGAGGGCTGAGCTTCGGCACGATCATCTTCCTCGTCGCGCTCTATTTCATTCTCCGGATGATGGGTGTGGATCTCTTGCAGGTGCTGGGCGAGGGCGGCGGCGGCCAGGTGAATCTGCCGGGCTTCGAGCAGACGGACAGCGCCAGCCGCGCCAATTCCCCGAAACAGGAGGAAACGAAACAGTTCATGGCGACCGTGCTGGCGGAGACCGAAGACACCTGGAACGGCATCTTCCAGGCGAACGGCGTCCAGTACGAGGAACCCAAGCTCGTGCTGTTCTCCGGCAGCATCAATTCGGCCTGCGGCTTTGCCTCGGCAGCGACCGGACCGTTCTACTGCCCCGGCGACCGCAAGGTCTATCTGGACATGAACTTCTTCGACGAGCTCGCCAAGCGCTTCGACGCCAGCGGCGACTTCGCGCAGGCCTATGTGGTTGCCCACGAAGTCGGGCATCATGTCCAGAACCTCACCGGCGTGCTGCCGAAGTTCAACCGCGCCCGCCAGTCGATGAGCGAAGCGGAGGCCAACCAGATGTCGATTCGCGTCGAACTGCAGGCCGACTGCTATGCCGGCATCTGGGGCAAATACACCGAGCAGAAGGGGCTGCTCGAGACCGGTGACATCGAGGAAGCGTTGAATGCCGCCGTCCAGATCGGCGACGACACGATCCAGAAGCGCATGCAGGGCTATGTCGTTCCGGAAAGCTTCAACCACGGCACGTCCGAGCAGCGCCAGCGCTGGTTCAAGCGTGGTTTCGACAGCGGCCGCGTCCAGGACTGCGACACGTTCCAGACCGCCAATCCCTAGCCCGACGCCCTGATGCTTTCCGGTACGGGCGTCCGCGTCATCAGGAATTTGCAATATTCACGTATTGGTTCGTACCCGCCTGTTTTAGAACGCAGACTTCCAATTCTACGCGCGGTTTTCCGCCGGGACACCTCCGATGAACGATGAAAAAGCCGTCCGCCGGGGCCTTGCCCTCGTCTTCATGGTCATGTTCCTCGATGTCATCGGCATTGCCATCATCGTGCCGGTGCTGCCGGCCTATCTTGGCCAACTGACCGGCGACGACATCGGCACGGCGGCGGTCGATGGCGGATGGCTGCTGCTCGTCTATTCCGCCATGCAATTCCTGTTTGCGCCCCTCATCGGCAATCTGTCCGACCGTTTCGGACGCCGGCCGGTCCTGCTCGTTTCGGTTTTCACCTTTGCGATCGACAATCTCATCTGCGCGCTCGCCACGAGCTTCTGGATGCTGTTCGTCGGCCGGGTGCTGGCCGGCATCAGCGGCGCGAGCTTCGGGACGGCGGCCGCCTACATCGCCGACGTCTCCACCGACGCAACGCGGGCGAGGAATTTCGGCCTGATCGGCATCGCCTTCGGCACCGGCTTTGCGCTCGGGCCGGTCATCGGCGGGCTGCTCGGCGAACTCGGGCCACGCGTCCCGTTCTTCGGTGCGGCAGCTCTCGCCTTCCTGAACTTTGCGATCGCCTGGGCCTTGCTGCCGGAAAGCCTGGAGACAAGGCATCGCCGCCGCTTCGAGCTTGCGCGTGCCAACCCGCTCGGCGCCTTGCAGCAGATGCGCATCTATCCCGGTATCTTGTGGGTGCTGCTGGTTTTCCTCCTCTACTGGCTCGCCCATTCCGTCTATCCCGCCGTCTGGGCCTTTGTCGGCGCCTATCGTTACGGCTGGTCGGAGGGCCAGATCGGTCTGTCGCTCGGGATTTTCGGCATTGGCGCCGCTCTGGTGATGGCGGTCGTGCTGCCGCGCGTCGTGCCGGTGCTCGGCGAGTGGCGCACCGCGGTGCTTGGCCTTTCCTTCTCGGTGCTGGGGCTCGCCGGATATGCGGCCGCCTGGCAGGGCTGGATGGTTTACGCGGTGATCCTGCTCACGACCATCGAGAACCTGGCCGACCCGCCACTCCGTTCGATTGCCGCAGCGAAGGTTCCGCCCTCGGCTCAGGGCGAACTGCAGGGGGCGCTCTCGAGCCTCTCGAGCATCACCACGATCGCAGGGGCGTTGATCTTCACCCAGACTTTCGGCTATTTCACGAAACCTGACGCCCCGGTCACCTTTGCTGGAGCACCCTATGCGCTTGCCGCGATGATTCTGCTTTCGGGGGTCGCGGTGTTCGTGCTGAAGGTGCGGCGGCGGCCGAGCGAAGGAGCGAAAGCCGCTGAAGTGACCACCTGAGCCATCACCCGCACACCCGTTCTTCTCTAGAAATTGGAACGGAAGGTGCGTTTTGCCTGAATCCACCGAAGTCGATATCGGAAGAGCGCGCTTTCGCGCTGCTTTCCTTTGGTCGATGAACCAACGCTATTCGATCGATCGGCCCGTCGAAGCGATCGGAAGCGACCGAAAGGTAGCAGAATCATGCACGCAATCACCGCGCGCGAAAACAATTCCTGGGCGACCCATGTCCGCGCGACGCTCGCCCTCGGCATCCCGCTGATCGGCGCGCAACTGGCGCAACTTGGCATCCACACGACCGACGTCGTCATTCTCGGACGGCTGGGCGCGGCCCACCTGGCGGCCATCGTGCTTGCCGGGCAGTTTTTCTTCACGATCTTCATCTTCGGGTCCGGGTTCGCGACCGCCGTGATCCCGATGGTGGCGCAGGCCTATGGCCGCGGCGACGTCGTCTCGGTGCGGCGATCGGTGCGCATGGGCATGTGGGTCGTGCTGCTCTACTCGCTGCTGACGGTGCCGATCTTCTCGTACGCCGAGCAGATCCTGCTCTACGCCGACCAGAAGCCCGAGGTCGCCGCCCTGGCGCACCGATATCTGGCGATCGCCCACTGGGGCCTGCCGCCGGCGCTACTGTTCATGACCTTGCGCGGACTGGTCAGCGCGCATGGCAAGGCGGGCATCATCCTCTGGATCACCCTCGTCGTCCTCTTGGTCAATGCCATTTTCGCCTATGCGCTGGTGCTCGGCCATTTCGGCCTGCCGGCGCTGGGCATGGAGGGGGCTGCGATCGTCTCCTTCGGCGTGAACCTGCTGTCGTTCGTGCTGATCGTCGTCTACGTCCAGAGCCGGCCGGAGATGCGCCGCTACGAGCTGTTCGTCCGCTTCTGGCGCCCCGACTGGCCGGCCTTCTTCGAGGTGCTGCATCTCGGCCTGCCGATCAGCCTCACCATTTTGGCCGAGGTGAGCCTGTTTACCGTCGCCTCGCTGCTGATGGGATCGATCGGCACGATCGAACTCGCCGCCCATGGCATCGCCCTCCAGCTCACCTCGATCGCCTTCATGTTCCCCTATGGCCTCGCGCAGGCGGCGACGGTGCGCGTCGGCGTGGCGCACGGCAAGGGCGACCATCAGAGCGTCAAGCGGGCCTCGGTGGCGGTCATCGGCGTCGCATCGCTGATCTCGCTGTCGGGCGGGATCCTCTTCGCGCTCGCGCCGACGGCGCTGGCCGGCATCTTCCTCGACCGCCATTCGGCCGAGGCGGCGCAGGTGCTCGCCTATGCCGGGCCGCTCGTCGTCATCGCCGGCATCTTCCAGCTCGTCGACGGCCTGCAGGCGATCGCCTCGGGCCTCTTGCGCGGATTGAAGGACACGCGCGTGCCGATGATCCTGGCGTTGATCGCCTACTGGCCGATCGGCTTCGCCTGCGCCTGGACCTTCGCCTTCCCGCTCGGTCTCGGCGGCATCGGCGTCTGGCTCGGCTTCCTCTGCGGCCTCGCCGCCGCGGCCATCCTGCTCAACTGGCGCTACTTCCGCATGTTGGCTCGGCAGGGCTGAGGGGCAGGGGCGTCCGCAAGCCCCACCCGATCGCCCGCCGGACAGCGTTTGGCGCCATTGCCCCCCAACCGGCAGGATGGGGGGCCGTCTCGTCGACGCGAAGAACGAGAAAGGCCCGGAAGCATTGACTCCGGGCCTTTCAAAATTCCTGCGCAGCTCGATGCGCTTATGCCCGCTCGGGGATCGCCTCTTCACCCTTCTTCTCACGCACGAGGTTGATGAAGCGGCGGAAAAGGTAGTGGCTGTCCTGCGGGCCGGGCGAAGCCTCGGGGTGATGCTGAACGGAAAACACCGGCTTGCCGCTGAGCCGAAGGCCGCAGTTGGAACCGTCGAAGAGGGAAACGTGCGTTTCCTCGACGCCTTCCGGCAGGGAGTCGGAGGAAACCGCAAAGCCGTGGTTCATCGACACGATCTCGACCTTGCCGGTGGTGTGGTCCTTCACCGGATGGTTCGCGCCGTGGTGGCCCTGGTGCATCTTCTCGGTCTTGGCGCCAAGCGCGAGGCCCAGCATCTGGTGGCCGAGGCAGATGCCGAACATGGGAATGCCGGTCTTGATCAGGTCCTGGATCACGGGAACCGCATATTCGCCGGTCGCGGCCGGATCGCCGGGGCCATTGGAAAGAAAGATACCGTCCGGCTTCTGCGCCAGCACCTCTTCGCTGGAGGAGGTCGCCGGCATCACCGTCACCTTGCAGCCGAGACCGGCGAACAGGCGCAGGATATTGCGCTTCACGCCGAAGTCGAGCGCGACGATATTGTAGCCGGCGTCGCCTTCCGCCATCTCGTCGAAACCTTCGTTCCAGACCCAAGGCCCTTCACTCCAGCGCGAGGACTGGCCGGAGGAGGCGACCTTGGCCAGATCCAGGCCGACGAGGCCGCTCCAGGCCTTGGCTTCGGCCTTCAGCGTCTCGATGTCGAAGACGCCGGCCGGGTCGTGGGCGATCACGGCGTTCGGTGCGCCGTTTTCGCGGATCCAGGCGGTCAGCGCGCGCGTGTCGATGCCGCACAGGCCGATGATGCCGCGCGCCTTGAGCCACGCGTCGAGGTGCTTCACGGCCCGGTAGTTCGAGGGATCGGTGATGTAGGCCTTGAAGATAACCCCGACCGCACCGTGGCGCGCCGCAGGCGTCAGGTCTTCGATGTCCTCGTCGTTGGTTCCGACATTGCCGATGTGGGGAAAGGTGAAGGTGACGATCTGGCCGAGATAGGAGGGGTCCGTAAGGATCTCCTCGTAGCCGGTCAGCGCCGTGTTGAAGCACACCTCGGCCTGGACCTTGCCGGTCGCGCCGATGCCCTTGCCTTCGATCACGGTACCATCGGCGAGAACGAGCAGGGCTGTCGGCTTTTCGGTGGTCCAGGGGGCGGTTGAAGTCATGGTCATCCCTTTTCGGGCGGGCGGACCGGTCTGCCTTGAAAGGCGTTGGGTCAGCCGCCATTTAATGTCGCAAGCGTGGGCGCGCGGACGTACCGCGGAAGGGCCACCACATGCAAATTTCGTGCAGGTGCCGGAAAATAGACAAAGCGGGTCGCGGGGTCAACCGCCCCCTGTGAATTGATTGGAAATATAAATCCATTTAATTCAATGCCTTAGGCAATCAGTTTGATTGTTTGGATGTTGCTGGTCTATGAGAGCGCCCGAACGACAGAATTAACCGGACGACAACCGACCGCCATGACCGGCTGCGGGCGTGACCGTCCAGCGGAGAAAACGATGCGCGAGCAATTCGCAGAATGCCTCAAGGATGCGCTGAAGGCCAAGGACACGCGCCGCATTTCGACGGTGCGCCTGATCCAGGCGGCGATCAAGGACCGGGACATCGCCAACCGCGGCGCCGGCAAGGATCCGGTCGATGACGATGGGATCAAGCAGATCCTGGCGAAGATGATCAAGCAGCGCGAGGAGTCGGCGAAGATCTACGAGGACAACGGCCGACCGGAACTCGCCGCGCAGGAGCGGGAAGAAATCGCCGTCATCAACGGTTTTCTGCCCGAGCAGTTCTCTGAGGAAAAGGTGAAGGAAGTCTGCGCAAAGGTCATCAGCGAAACCGGCGCACACGGGTTGCGCGACATGGGCAAGTGCATGAGCGTCCTGAAAGAACGTTATCCTGGGCAGATGGATTTCGCTAAGGCGTCGGGTATCGTGAAGGACCTGCTGAAGTAACTGTCCATCCGGACCTATGGCGTGGTCAAAACCAATTGCGCTTTCGCCGGCTGCTCTCCGTGGGCAGCCGGTTTTCGTTTTGTCCGGATCGGCTCACAGTTACGACAATCGGGTCTGCGTGTTCTCGGTCCCGTTCATGGCGTCGTGATAGGCTAAGTCCACGATCGCGCACTTTTCCGCCTGATACTGCACGTATTCCTGCACCAGTCGCCGGGACACCCAGGCGGCGTTTTCTCCATGGTCTGCGTTCCAACCGAAGTCGCCCATCTCGGTCGCCTTGTCGAACAGCCGCCTCACATGGGTCCGAGATATGTTGAAACGGCGCGCGATACCGTTGATCGAGACGGTACCGGCGGGGAGGCGGTCCGGCGCGAAACTTTCGACTTCACCGCCCGTCTCGATCGATGCAATCAGTTGGTCCATGACCATCCCGCCGGCATTGGTCCAGGTGAACAGGTCGAAGGCGGGACCCTGGGTGCGCACTCCGAGTGCTTGAAGCAGCTTCCCGGCGACCATCGGCTGCAGGCGACGGATCATGGCCGGTTCGGAGCGGAAGCTGTCGGCGCGGTTTCCCCCGTCGATGCCGTCCAGCAGCGACAGGTGCAGTTCGAGCCAGTGCGACATCGATCGATGCGTGACCTCGGTCAGTTGCAGCAACCGCTTGCGGCGATCGCCATGCTGCTCGACAGGGCGCGCGAAGCCGATGTCGATGATCTCTTTGATGAAATCGGCGGCCGTGTTGCGGCTCGCCACGTTGTTTTCAGTGATCAGATCGATGAAGCGTGCGGCATAGAGACTGAAGGCCGGCTGCAGCGCTTCGCTCGTGCAGGCGAGGGCGTAGCCCGCATGGCACATTAGCCAGCGCTGCTGCGAAGAGAAGAGGGCACCGACGCGCGGATCCTGGTCATGGAGCCGCAGGAGGGCCTGCGCTCCCTGCTGGACGATGAAGAAAAAGCGCGAGTCGGCGGCGAGCGCTGGAGAAGGGATCGGCATAGCGGTCCTGACGGCAAGGTTGCCCTCTCATCGCCCGCGTGTGGCGCCTCTGTCAATTCTACTGGCGCTGATCGCTCCGTCCTCGCACTGTCGCCGGTCGGGAACTTGTCCTATTGTTGCCTCCGCATCCTTCCCACTATAGAGGGCTGCCCCCACCCGGCGACGGAGACAACGGTTCATCATGCGCTTTTCCCCTTCCTTCCTCGACGAGCTTCGCGATCGCGTGCCGATATCGGCCGTGGTCGGCCGGCGCGTCACCTGGGACCGGAAGAAGACCAATGTCTCGCGCGGCGACTACTGGGCCTGCTGCCCGTTCCACGGCGAGAAGTCGCCGAGTTTTCACTGCGAGGATCGCAAGGGGCGCTACCACTGCTTCGGCTGCGGCGTCTCGGGTGACCACTTCCGTTTCCTCACCGAGCTTGACGGCCTGAATTTCCCGGAAGCGGTGCAGCAGATCGCCGACCTGGCCGGCGTGCCGATGCCCCAGCCCGATGCACAGGCCGAGCGGCGCGAAAGGGAGCGCACCTCGCTTCTCGACGTCATGGAGATGGCGACGGTCTATTTCCAGGAGCAGTTGCAATCGGCTGCCGGGGCGCGCGCCCGCGCCTATTTGCGCGACCGCGGGCTGACAGGGCGGACGATCGAGACGTTCCGGCTCGGCTACGCGACCGACGGCCGCAACGCGCTGAAGGAACATCTGGCCGGCAAAGGCGTGCCGAAGGAACAGATCGAGGCCTGTGGTCTCGTCGTGCACGGCCCGGAGATTCCGGTGTCCTACGACCGCTTCCGCGACCGCATCATGTTCCCGATCCTGTCGTCGCGGGAGAAGGTGATCGCGTTCGGCGGCCGCGCGATGTCGCCGGATGCACCGGCAAAGTACCTGAACTCGAACGAGACCGAGCTCTTCCACAAAGGCAACGTGCTCTACAACTTCGCCCGCGCCCGCAGGGCGGCGCAGGGTGGCAGCCGCGCAGGCAACGCCGCGCAGGAGGAAAGAGGGACAGGCACGATCATCGCCGTCGAGGGCTACATGGACGTGATCGCCCTGCACCAGGCCGGCATCGAAAACGCGGTGGCGCCGCTCGGCACCGCGCTCACCGAGAACCAGCTGGAGTTGCTCTGGAAGATGACCCCGCAGCCCATCCTCTGCTTCGACGGCGACGGGGCGGGCATCCGCGCCGCCAACCGCGCCGCCGAACTGGCGCTGCCGCATATCAAGCCCGGCCGTACCGTGCGCTTCGCACTTCTTCCCGACGGCAAGGACCCGGACGACCTAGTGCGGCACGAGGGGCGCGAGCCCTTCGATGCGGTTCTCGCCTCCGCCCGGCCACTGGCCGAAATGATCTGGAGCCGCGAGGCCGCTGGCGGAAGCTACGAAACGCCGGAAAGCCGCGCCGAACTGGAGGCGCGGCTGAAGCAGATCGTCTCGGTGATCGCCGACGAGAACGTGCGCCGTCATTACCAGCAGGACATGCGCGACCGGCTGAACGCCTTCTTCCAACCCGCGGCCCGCCAGGGCGGCGAGCGCCGCGGCTTTGGCGGCCGCCAGCAGCGCCGCGAGGGCGGACGCGGTGCGGTCGGAACGCAATCCTCCACGCCTGCGACGATCTCCGACCGGCTGGCGCGGTCGACACTGGTGCGCGGTGGCGCGCAGGAGCTTCCCGCGCTTCGCGAAAGCGTTCTGGCGCTGACGATCGTCAATCATCCTCAACTGCTGTTCGAGGAATATGACGAGGTCGCTGCGATCGAATTCGACAATCGCGATCTGCAACGCTGCTGGTCGGAGGTGCTTGGCATCGCCGCGTCGGCGGGCGACCGCCTCACCCGCGACCGTCTCGTCGAGGAACTGGAAGCGGCTGACTTCGGCGCCATGCTGAAGGCGCTCGACCAGCAGATCCGCAATTCCCGCCTGTGGACGGCGACGGCGGAGGCCGCAGCCACCGACGCGCGCGAGGGCTACCTTCAGGCGCTTGCCTTGCACAAGCGCACGCGCGCGCTGCTCTGGCAGCGCCGCGAACTGGAACGCGAACTGGCGCAAGCGACCGAAGATGGCGACGGCGAGCGCGTGCCGCAGATCCTGCGCGCGCTGCAGGAGGTGCAGATGGAAACCACGCGTCTGGAGAACCAGGAGGCCATCATCGACGGCTTCGGCGTCATGTCCGGCCGGGTGAAGGGACCGGCGAAGGGATAGCGGCCAACGGCCCCTGCACGACCACGCTTTTGGCGCAAAAGGGCACCGTATGCCTGTCCCGAGACGGCAATTGCCTGATATCTGGCGCCAGAGACCAGACGCACGGAGAAAGCCGATCGCCGCGTGGCAGCAAAGCAGCAATTCTGACTGCATCACATTTGTCGTAACACGGGTGTTTTGGCGAGCTTTTGCTGCAGTATCGTGCTAGTCTTTTGACTTGCAAGGTGCATTACTTTGGCAAGAGTTGTTCTTGTCATGTTCAATTCTTCGAAGCGAACTCCAATAAGCGCAACCATTTGCCCCACCTGTGGGTGAGTTTTCCTATGGAGGACGACTATGAAACGCCTTCTCGCAATCGCAATCGCAGTAGGTTTCGGTCTCTCTGGCCAGTTACTGGCCGCGGAGATGGACATGTCCAAGCTCACCTGCAAGGAGGTCGAAGCAATGCCTGCCGCCAGAACGGTTGCCGTAGCCATGTGGGTGAGCGGCTACGTTCACGGCAAAGCGGGCAATCCCAAGATTGACGGCGAAAAGGCCCACGCCAACGCAGAAAAGGCTATCACCTATTGCAAGAGCAACCCCGGAGCCACCATGGCGGAGGCACTCGAGGCGATGGGAAAATCGTAGCGGAAGCTGCGAAGGCATGGTCTAGGCGACATGTCGCTGGCGTCGCATTGGTAAACCTCCGGCATGTTTCCCCGGAAACGCAACCAGCGCAAATGACGCAAACACCTTCTTGTTGATGATTGGCCCCGCCCCCGAGTATTCGCTCTGAGGCGGGGTATCGCTTGCCTAGACTTCTTCTTCAGCCTTGGCGGCACTCATATTGGCCCGCGTATATAAGCGCGAGTACCTTCTACCCAGCGCAAGGCAAGTTTTGAATTCCAGATGCATCATGTACTTCTGGGAAAATTTCAGTACGAGGTTTACCGAAAGGAACAGGCAATGGCGAAGAATACGATTTGCCTCTGGTTCGACAAGGACGCCGAGGCTGCCGCTCGCTTTTACTGCGGGATCTTTCCGGACAGCAGAATGGGGGCGGTGCACCGCGCGCCCAGCGATTACCCGTCCGGCAAGGAGGGCGACGTGCTGACGGTGGAATTCACGGTTGCGGGCATTCCCTGTCTTGGCCTGAACGGCGGGCCCGCATTCTCACACAACGAAGCCTTCTCGTTCCAGATCGCCACCGATGATCAGGAAGAGACAGACCGCTACTGGAATGCCATCGTCGGCAACGGCGGCCAGGAGAGCGCGTGTGGCTGGTGCAAGGACAAGTGGGGAATTTCCTGGCAGATCACGCCGCGCGTCCTGACGGACGCGCTGGCGATCGGCGGCGCCGAGGCAAAGCGCGCGTTCGAGGCCATGATGACCATGAAGAAGATCGATGTCGCCGCGATCGAGGCGGCGCGGCGCGGTTGACGCGCCATCGGGTCTTGCGGCCTGAATCGCTGCCAGAACGGTCATGACCGGATCAGGAGGCAGAAGACGCCGTCACCTCTTGCGCCACTGCGCCGTCTGGCCATGATGCGCGGGCGATTCCCCGAAAGAGACCGATGCCGCCCGACAGACCCGACCCGCCATTCTCCACAGACCGCCTGTTCGATGCTGGGCGCACGCCGCTCGACGTGCTCAAGCGCGTCTACGGCTATGATGCCTTTCGCGGCAAGCAGCAGGAGGTGGTGGAGCATGTGACGGCCGGCGGCGATGCCGTCGTGCTGTTCCCGACCGGGGCCGGCAAGTCGCTGTGCTTCCAGATTCCCTCGCTCTGCCGCGACGGCGTCGGCATCGTCGTCTCGCCGCTGATCGCCTTGATGCGCGACCAGGTGGAAGCGCTGAAGCAGCTCGGCGTGCGCGCCGCTGCCCTGAATTCCTCGCTGTCGCGCGACGAGGCGATCGCCGTGATGCGCGCAGTCCGCACCGGCGAGCTCGACCTTCTCTACGTCACGCCCGAGCGCCTCGTTACCGAAGGTTTTGCCGAGTTGATCGGCAATGCCCGCATCGCGCTCTTTGCCATCGACGAGGCGCATTGCGTTTCCCAATGGGGTCATGACTTCCGCCCCGAGTACCGCGCGCTCGACTGCCTTGCGGAGCGCTACCCCGGCGTGCCGCGGATCGCGCTGACGGCGACCGCCGACCCGCACACCCGCGACGACATCATCGAGCGGCTGTCGCTCGGAACGGCGCGGGTGTTCACCACCTCCTTCGACCGGCCGAACATTTCCTACGATATCGTCGAGCGCGACCAGCCGCGCCAGCAGTTGCTTCGTTTCCTCTCGCGCCACAAGGACGCCAGCGGCATCGTCTACTGCCTGTCGCGCGCCAAGGTGGAGGACACCGCCGAGTGGCTGGACAAGCAGGGGATTCGGGCGCTGCCGTACCATGCCGGACTGGACCGCGCCGTTCGCGACGCCCACCAGGATGCCTTCCTCAAGGACGAAAACCTCTGCCTCGTCGCCACCGTCGCCTTCGGCATGGGCATCGACAAGCCGGACGTGCGCTATGTCGCCCATCTCGACCTGCCGGGCTCGGTCGAGGCCTATTACCAGGAAACCGGCCGCGCCGGACGCGACGGCCAGCCGTCCGAGGTCTGGATGGCCTACGGCATGGCGGACGTGCTGCAGCGCCGCCGGATGATCGACGAAGGCGACGCTGCCGAGGAGGTCAAGCGCGTCGAGCGCGCCAAGCTGAACGCGCTGCTCGCCATCTGCGAGACCGCCTCCTGCCGCCGGCAGGCGATCCTGGCCCATTTCGGCGAGGGCCATCCGGGCGGCTGTGGCAACTGCGACACCTGCCGCAACCCGGTCGAGACCTGGGACGGCACGGAGGCGGCGATCACCGCGCTCGCGGCAGTCTACCGCACCGGCGAGCGTTTTGGTGCCGGCCATGTCATCGATGTGCTGATGGGTACCGTCAATGAGAAGACCGAGCGCTTTGGCCATGTCGACATGCCGGTCTTCGGCGCCGGCAAGGACATTGCGGCCCGCACCTGGCAATCGGTCTTCCGCCAGTTGCTGGCCATGGGCCTGATCCGCATCGACCACACGGCCTACGGGGCGATGAAGCTGGAGCCCGAGGCGCGCGCCGTCTTCCGCCGCGAGCGCGAGGTGCGCTTCCGCAAGGACCGGCCGGTCTCGGTCAAGGCGGCACGAAACCAGAGATCGGCGGCGGCCCGCGAGCGCGCCGATCTCGCCGGCTCCGATCTCGAACTGTTCGAAAAGCTGCGCGCCGAGCGCCTGTCGATCGCCAAGGACCTCGACGTCCCGCCCTACGTCGTCTTCCCCGACGCCACGCTGATCGCGCTCGCCAAGGAGCGGCCGGGCGATTGGGACGAACTTCTGGACATCCCCGGCATCGGCCAGAGCAAACGCGAGCGGTTCGGCAAGGCATTTCTGCGGGTGATCGAAGAATACGTCGAGCTATAACACGACCTCATGCGTTGCGGCGCTCGCTGGTATAGTGGCGATTGCCCCTCACCCTAACCCTCTCCCCGCGAGCGGGGAGAGGGGACGGAGGCCGCGCGGCGTTTTTTCTTCTCCCCGCTTCGGGGAGAAGGTGCCGGCAGGCGGATGAGGGGCAATTGCACCTCGACCAGCGGATGAGGGCCGGATACACCCGGCCTCGCGCGGCCACGACGTTATTGGTCGGGGCTGCAAGACGGCAATCGCCGTGCTAAGACGTCGACGGTACCTTGTCTTATCGGAGAAGCCACCGATGACCGCCGCCTTTCTTTCGCACCTGCGCGCCGAACTCGAAGGCTTGAAGGCTGCCGGCCTCTATAAGTCCGAGCGGGTCATCACGTCGAAGCAGGCGGGCACGATCGAGGTCGCCGGACCCCCTGGAGGTGATGGCCAGCGCGTCCTCAACTTCTGCGCCAACAACTATCTCGGCCTCGCCGACAGCGAGGAACTGGCGGACGCCGCCAAGAAGGCGCTCGACCGCTACGGCTACGGCATGGCCTCGGTGCGCTTCATCTGCGGCACGCAAGAGGAGCACAAGCAGCTGGAGGCGAAGATTTCGTCCTTCCTCGGCATGGAGGACACGATCCTCTACTCCTCCTGTTTCGATGCCAATGGCGGGCTGTTCGAGACGCTGCTCGGCGAGGACGACGCGATCATTTCCGACGCGCTGAACCACGCCTCGATCATCGACGGCGTGCGTCTCTCCAAGGCCAGGCGCTTCCGCTATGCCAACAACGACATGACGGCACTGGAGGAGGAACTGAAAAAGGCCGAAGGAAGCCGCTTCAAGCTGATCGCCACCGACGGCGTCTTCTCGATGGACGGCATCATCGCCAACCTTCAGGGCGTCTGCGACCTTGCCGAGAAGCATGGCGCCATGGTCATGGTCGACGACAGCCATGCCGTCGGCTTCGTCGGCAAGCACGGCCGCGGCTCGGCTGAGCATTGCGGCGTCGAGGGCCGCATCGACATCATCACCGGCACGCTCGGAAAGGCGCTCGGCGGCGCCTCCGGCGGCTACACGTCGGCGAGCGCCGAGGTGGTCGAGTGGCTCCGCCAGCGCTCGCGCCCCTATCTATTTTCCAACACGCTGGCGCCAGTCATCGCCGCTGCATCGCTTAAAGTTTTCGACCTGATCGAGAACGGTGATGCGCTGCGCGCTCGCCTCTATGCGAACGCCGACCTCTTCCGCTCCGAGATGACGAAGCTCGGCTTCACGCTTGCGGGCGACGGTCATCCGATCATCCCGGTCATGCTGGGCGATGCAGCGCTGGCGCAGGCGATGGCGGCAAGAATGCTGGAGCAGGGCGTCTACGTTATCGGCTTTTCCTTCCCCGTCGTGCCGAAAGGCCAGGCCCGCATCCGCACCCAGATGTCGGCGGCACACGGCGAGGCTGACGTAAGGAAAGCAATTTCCGTCTTTGCTGAAGTCGGACGTGAACTGGGCGTGATTTGAAGAGTCATCTGAATCCCTTGCGGAGATTTTTCGATGTCGAACATGATGCGTGCGCTGGTCAAATCCAAACCTGAAGTCGGGTTGTGGATGGAAAATGTGCCGGTGCCGGAACCCGGCCCCAACGATGTCCTCATCCGGGTGAAAAAGTCCGCCATCTGCGGCACCGACGTGCACATCTGGAACTGGGACCAGTGGGCGCAAAAGACCATTCCCGTGCCGATGGTGGTCGGCCATGAGTTCGTCGGCGAGATCGCCGAGATCGGTTCGGCCGTGACCAAGTACCACGTCGGCGAGCGGGTTTCGGGCGAGGGCCACATCGTCTGCGGCAAGTGCCGCAACTGCCGCGCCGGGCGCGGGCACCTCTGCCACTATACCCAGGGCGTCGGCGTCAATCGCCCGGGTTCCTTCGCCGAGTTCGTCTGTATCCCCGAATACAACGTCGTGGCGATCCCCGACGATGTGCCGGATGAGGTGGCCGCCATCTTCGATCCGTTCGGCAATGCCGTCCACACGGCGCTCTCGTTCGATCTCGTCGGCGAGGACGTGCTTGTCACCGGCGCCGGGCCGATCGGCATCATGGGAGCGATGGTCGCCAGGCGCGCCGGCGCCCGCAAGGTCGTCATCACCGACATCAACCCGGTGCGGCTCGAGCTCGCCCGCAAGGTCGGCATCGATCATGTCGTGGACGCTTCAAAGGAAGACCTGACGGAGGTCATGAGCGCGATCGGCATGACCGAGGGGTTCGACGTCGGGCTGGAGATGTCCGGCGCGCCGCCCGCCTTCCGCTCGATGATCGACGCGATGAACAACGGCGGCAAGATCGCCATCCTCGGCATCGCGCCGACCGGCTTCGACATCGACTGGAACAAAGTCATCTTCAAGATGCTGACGCTGAAGGGCATCTACGGGCGCGAGATGTTCGAGACCTGGTACAAGATGATCGCCTTCGTGCAGGGCGGGCTCGATCTGGCGCCGATCATCACCCATCGCATCAGGATCGAGGAATTCCGCGACGGCTTCGAGGCGATGCGCGCCGGCAATTCCGGCAAAGTGGTGATGGATTGGCACTAATGGGAGATTACTTGCAATGAAATACGAAGGAAGCTGCCACTGCGGCAACGTCGCCTTCGAGGTCGAGGGCGACTTCGATACGGCGATGGACTGCAATTGTTCCATGTGTCGCCGGCGCGGCGGCCTTCTCGCGTTCGTGCCGCGGGACAAGCTGGTGCTGACAGTTCCGGAACAGAACGTCTCGACCTATCAGTTCAACCGTCACGTCATCCGCCATCACTTCTGCGCCGTGTGCGGCATCGCGCCCTATGGCGAGGGGACGGACGGAAAGGGTAACGAGATGGTGGCTGTCAATCTGCGGTGCATTCCGGCAATTGACCTCGATACTCTATCAATCACAAAGGTCGACGGGCGGTCGTTCTGATGGGGTGCGAATCGCCGGTGTTGGCAGCGGAAGAGCCCGGGCCCTTGTCTTTTCCGCGACCATCCCTACATGTTGTCCAGCAACCGCAACCGGCGCCTCTCGCCTTGAAGACCCGAATCAAAGGGTTTTCAGGGTTTTTTGGCAGAAGAGCTTGACGGAACCGAAAATTCTGGGAATCACCATTTCTGGCACAGGTGAGATGGGTACGGCGGATCGGGAGTTCATGTCAATCATGTTGCCGAGGCAGCATGTCCGCGACCTTCGAAGTCAAGGCGTGGTTAATCGGGATTTAAGTTTCATTCCGTTAGGTCAGTGAAACTGGTTGGCATGGCGCCAGCATGTGGGCTGGCGCCTGCGCAGTCCTCAACGGTACGAACCAGATACTCCAGGAAAGCGAAGAATAGATGGCAACCAAGGTCAAAGAAAACGAAGAAGCCGAAACCGAACGCGAAGGTGCACCGGACGGCCCGCTTCTGGATCTTTCCGATGATGCCGTCAAGAAGATGATCAAGGCCGCCAAGAAGCGCGGCTACGTCACCATGGACGAACTCAACTCGGTGATGCCCTCGGAGGAGGTCACTTCCGAGCAGATCGAGGACACCATGGCGATGCTGTCCGAGATGGGCATCAACGTCATCGAGGACGAGGACGCCGAGGAGGCCCAGGGCGGCGACGACGACGGTGACGATGACGGCGAGGGCGAGGGCGGGGAAATCACCTCCTCCGGCGGCACCGCGCTTGCGACCGCCAAGAAGAAGGAACCGACCGACCGCACCGACGACCCGGTGCGCATGTACCTGCGCGAGATGGGCTCGGTGGAGCTTTTGTCGCGCGAGGGCGAAATCGCCATTGCCAAGCGCATCGAGGCCGGCCGCGAGACGATGATCGCCGGGCTCTGCGAGAGCCCGCTGACCTTCCAGGCGCTGATCATCTGGCGCGACGAACTGAACGAAGGTCAGACGCTGCTGCGCGAGATCATCGACCTCGAGACCACCTATTCCGGCCCCGAGGCGAAGGCTGCTCCGCAGTTCCAGAGCCCGGAGAAGATCGAGGCCGATCGTAAGGCCGCCGAGGAGAAGGAAAAGGCGAAGAAGAGCCGCGCTGGCGGCGACGACGACATCACCAATGTCGGCGGCGACATGCCGGCGCCAGAGGAAGAGGAAGAGGACGACGACGAGTCGAACCTCTCGCTCGCCGCCATGGAAGCCGAACTGCGTCCGCAGGTCATGGAGACGCTCGACAAGATCGCCGAGACCTACAAGAAGCTGCGCAAGCTGCAGGACCAGCAGGTGGAGGCCCGCCTTGCCGCCACGGGCACGCTGTCGCCCGCCCAGGAGCGCCGCTACAAGGAACTGAAGGACGAGCTGATCACGGCGGTGAAGTCGCTGTCGCTCAACCAGAACCGTGTCGACAGCCTCGTCGAGCAGCTCTACGACATCTCCAAGCGGCTGATGCAGAACGAGGGGCGCCTGCTGCGCCTTGCCGAGAGCTATGGCGTCAAGCGCGATTCGTTCCTGGAGCAGTATTCCGGTGCCGAACTCGATCCGAACTGGATGAAGTCGATCGGCAACCTTGCTGCCCGCGGCTGGAAGGAATTCGCCAAGAACGAGAACGCGACGATCCGCGACATCCGCCAGGAGATCCAGAATCTCGCCACCGAGACCGGTATCTCGATCGCCGAGTTCCGCCGTATCGTTTCCATGGTGCAGAAGGGCGAGCGCGAGGCCCGCATCGCCAAGAAGGAGATGGTGGAAGCCAACCTTCGTCTCGTCATCTCGATCGCCAAGAAGTACACCAACCGCGGACTGCAGTTCCTCGACCTGATCCAGGAAGGCAACATCGGCCTGATGAAGGCGGTCGACAAGTTCGAGTATCGCCGCGGCTACAAGTTCTCCACCTACGCGACGTGGTGGATCCGGCAGGCGATCACCCGTTCGATTGCCGACCAGGCCCGCACGATCCGCATTCCGGTGCACATGATCGAGACGATCAACAAAATCGTCCGCACCTCGCGCCAGATGCTGCACGAGATCGGCCGCGAGCCGACGCCGGAGGAACTGGCCGAAAAGCTCGCCATGCCGCTGGAAAAGGTCCGCAAGGTGCTGAAGATCGCCAAGGAGCCGATCAGCCTGGAAACGCCGGTCGGTGACGAAGAAGACAGCCACCTCGGCGATTTCATCGAGGACAAGAACGCGCTGCTGCCGATCGACGCCGCCATCCAGGCGAACCTGCGCGAGACGACGACGCGCGTGCTCGCCTCGCTGACGCCGCGCGAGGAGCGCGTGCTGCGCATGCGCTTCGGCATCGGCATGAACACCGACCACACGCTGGAAGAGGTCGGCCAGCAGTTCTCGGTGACCCGCGAACGTATCCGCCAGATCGAGGCGAAGGCGCTGCGCAAGCTCAAGCACCCGAGCCGGTCGCGCAAGCTAAGGAGCTTCCTCGACAGCTAAGGCATCGCGCAGGCTTCGAGTATCTGAATTGGAAAAGGCCGGACCTTGCGTCCGGCCTTTTCCGTTTGGCAGCGCGGTGCCATTCGCCGGGACCGATGAGCCTTCCGTTTAACAGCGCCTAAGCCGTAGGGCGTAGTCGCATGTCAGCCGGTTATGCCTGCATCGACCGGTCCGCCGTGTTAGGATACCGGCGCCGAGGGGATGCGGGTTCTGCTGCAGCGCTCGCAGGTTCGGCCATCAGTAAATCGACGCTCATATCGACCCAGGGAGACTGCGATGGACGTGACACGCCGCGCCGTATCGATTGGCGGCCTTGGACTGCTTGCCGCAAGCGCATTGTCGCCTGCATCCGCCATGGACCTGCCGATCGCCGATCCCTTCGAGGGCAGGGGCGACTTCTGGACGGCGGTGGAGGCCTATATCTACGGCTATCCGCTCGTCACCATGGAGATGACCCGGCGGGTGGTGACGAATGTCGTCGAGCCCGCGGGCAGCAGGGGGCCGATGGGCCACCTCATCAAGCTGCGCGAATATCCCGATGCCTCCTTCACCGATGTCACCGCCCCGAACGCCGATACGCTCTATACGACGGCGTTCGTCGATGTCGGCAAAGAGCCATGGATCCTGTCGATTCCGGAGATGAAAGACCGCTATTTCCTGTTTCCGATGCTGGATGGCTGGACGACGGTGTTCCAGGTCCCGGGATCGCGCACGACCGGTCAGGGCGCGCAGACCTACGCGATCACCGGTCCCGGCTGGCAGGGCGATATCCCCGAAGGGGTCACCGAATACAAATCGCCGACAAGCCTCGTCTGGATTCTCGGGCGCATCTACTGCACCGGAACGCCGGAGGACTACGCGGCGGTGCATGCCCTGCAGGATGCCTGCAAGCTGGTGCCGCTCAGCGCCTACGGCAAGGATTGGACCCCGCCGCCCGGCAAGGTCGATCCGAGCATTGACATGAAAACGCCGGTGCGCGACCAGGTCAACCGGATGGATGCGGTCGAGTATTTTACGCTGCTGGCCGAACTTCTGAAGACAAACCCGCCGGCCGCTGCCGATGCGGCAATCATCGAGAGAATGGCCGAAATCGGCCTCGTCCCCGGCAAGGACTTCGACAAAAGCAAGCTCGATACCCGGTTCGTCAAGCGCATTCCGGAAATCGGCTTCGGCCGCACCATGCTGCATTTCAAGTTCAGCGACGGTGACGTCAAGGACATCAACGGCTGGGGGTACACGACCAAGACCGGCGTCTATGGCACGGAATACCTGCAGCGGGCGCTGATCGCCGCCATCGGCCTCGGCGCCAATCGCCCGCAGGACGCGATCTATCCGACCTCGCTGAAGATGAAGGAGGGCATGCTGGGGCGGAGCTATGAGGGATCGAACAAGTACGTCCTGACCTTTCCGAAGGGGCAGACACCGCCGGTGCGCGGCTTCTGGTCGATCACGATGTACAACGACAAATACTTCTTCGTCGAAAATCCGATCAACCGCTATTCGATCAGCGCGCGCCAGAACCTGAAAACCAATCCCGACGGCTCCACCGACATCTACATCCAGCACGAGTCGCCCGGCGCCGACAAGGAATCGAACTGGCTGCCCGCGCCGAAGGATAAGTTCTACCTGATGATGCGGCTGTATTGGCCGGACGACAGCCCGCCCTCGATCCTGGACGGCTCATGGGTCATTCCGCCGGTGCGGAAGGCCTGATCTCGGGGCACAGGTCGGCAGGGTGCTGCGCGCCGACCGCCCCGCCCGCCGGTGGGCGACCACGGCGGATCACGGCAAGCAACACGCAAGCGTCGCTTTCCTCGACAGCCAACCGCATTGAGCGCTATTGAAAACGTGGCCCGGTCAGCCAAAACTGACCGCGCTTGGTTCGGACGATGAAGGCGCTTACGACAATTGATCTCGATGATGCGGCGGATGGCAGACAGGTTACGGCAGAGCCTCGGCTGGGGGGCGATCGTTTCGATCGCGCTCCATATGCTGATCGCCGTGATCCTGTTAGTCCGGATTCCCCTGCCGGACATGACGCCCCGGGCCGAGGAAAGCGTCAGCGTCGAACTCGTGCCACCGCCCGAGGAGAAGGCAGTGGAGGAGCCGCCGCCCGAGGAAAAGCCGGTGGAAGAAGCAAATCTGCCCGAAGCTCCTCCGGAGGAGCCGCCACCCCAACCGCAGGAGGAGGCGGCCGATCAGCCGGCTGACCGGGTGCCGATTCCGATCCTCCGGCCGGTGCTGGAGTTCGGTGAGAAAGACCGCGGGCCTTCGCCGTCTGAGGAGGCTGATCTGGCCAGGATGGAGGCCGCGCAACCGGACCCTCCGTCTGCCGTCAAACCCGTCGAGGAGCCGAAGCCTCCGGAAGAGCCGGCGGAACAACAACCAGAGCCAGAGATGTCCGCGGCGGCGCCGGCGCAGACCCTGAACCTGCCCGAGGACGCCGCCGCGGACGGTTTTCCAACCGCATCGGCAGAGGTCGGTCCGGGCCTTGGCGCCGAGGCGGTGATGCCCGACGACGCTAAGAAAGCGGATACGGCAAGGCAAACCGCGGCACAGGAGTCGCTCACCGAGGCCAAGCGGATTTTCTCCTCGACCGACACCGGCGATCCGGTGGCGCAGACGGCGATGGGCGATCTGCCGCGGGACCTGCGCGTCGAACAGTTGTGCAGCACCGAGCTCTACGCGCAGCTCCGCAATGCCACACCACCCTATCAACCTCAGCTGCTTCCATCCTATCGGCTGTCGAAGGGCACCGTACTCGAGGTGCGGCGTGCCGCCTTTCACGCCAAAAGCCGCTGGTTCGACCTGAGATTTCGTTGCGAGGTCGATGCGGATGCAACACGCGTCGTCTCGTTCGCGTTCGCCGTCGGCGGCGAAATTCCGAAACGCGAATGGAAAAAGCGGGGCTTTCCCTCGCTGTAGATCAAGCGCGGCCGATCGTTCCGCCCTGTCGGCAAAGGCAACTTTCCTTGTCGCCGTCGGCTCTCGACAGGCGTATATTTTAAAAATGGGCTGAGGGCATTGCCGCAGCGTCTCTCGGAGGCGCAAAGGGGAAGTATGCCATGACCATGTATATCGTTCTCCTCAACTGGACGGAACAGGGCATCAAGAACGTGCGTGAATCGCCGAAGCGGCTCGATGCCGCCAAGAAGGCGCTCGGCGACATGGGCGGCTCGTTCAAGGAATTCTATCTCACCATGGGCGACTACGACATGGTCGCCGTCTGCGAGGCGCCGGACGACGCCGTCGCCGCCCGTTTCTGCCTGACGCTCGGCCAGGGCGGCAACGTGCGCACGAAGACGCTGAAGGCGTTCCCGGAGAAGGCTTACCGCGAACTCATCGCCAGCCTCGGGTAGGTGCAAGCGGGATCTGCCAGCCCCACCGTGGGGCAACCCACCTGCAAAAAAAAAAGACCGCCGGATGCTGCCGGCGGTCTCGCTGTTCAGACTGTGGAGTGCTGGTCAGCTCGCCATCTGCAATGGATGCGTTTGGCTGGCGTCGCCCGTCTGCCCGGTCTTGAAGCCTCGGATCAGGTTCAGCAGGTCGGCGGTGTTGTCGGCGAGAACTTCGGCCGAAGCGGTGGTCTGCTCGGCCATCGCCGCGTTCTGCTGGGTCGCATCGTCGAGTTGGTTGAGCGTCGAGGAGATCGACCGAAGTGTCGTGTCCTGCTCCTGGGCGCTGTGCGAGATCTTGGAGACGATCTCGTTGGCGCTGGCGATCTGCTGAGAGATGCGCTTGAGCGCGTCGCCCGCTTTGCCGACCAGCTGTACGCCCTGGTCGACCTGCGAGGACGAGCGGGCGATCTGGTCCTTGATCTCCTTTGCAGCGGCGGCCGATCGCTGGGCCAGTTCGCGGACTTCCTGCGCGACCACTGCAAAACCCTTGCCGCTCTCGCCGGCCCGTGCGGCCTCGACGCCCGCGTTCAAGGCGAGCAGGTTGGTCTGGAAAGCGATATCGTCGATCACTCCGATAATCTTGGAGATTTCCGCCGATGACTGCTCGATGCTGCTCATCGCCTCGATGGCACGAGCGACGACCGCATCGCTCTCGTGTGCCTCGGTGCTGACCGCGCCGACCTGGCTTGCAGCTTCGCGCGCACCCTCGGCGGTCTGGCGCACGGCAACCGTCAGTTCGTCGAGCGCTGCGGACGTCTCCTCGAGGCTGGCGGCCTGGCGCTCGGTTCGCTGAGCCAGCGCCCCGGAAGCGCGCCGGATCTCTTCCTTGCTGACGCCGATGTCGTTGCTCTTCTGGCTGACGCGGCCGACGGCCTGCTCGAGGCGAGCGATGGCCTCGTCGAAGTTTTCGCGAAGAGCCGCGTATTTTGGTCCCAGTTCACCGCAGCGAACGGTAAGGTCGCCTTCGGCCAGCCGCTGGAGCGCGGTTGCGATGGTGGAAACCACATATGTCTGTTCGTCCGTCTCGGCCTGCTGGCGGGCAGCGTTCTGCTGCCGCTCGCCATCGAGTTCGCGTTGCTGCTCCGCCTGACGTGCCACCAGCGCGTGACGCTCGCGTATCTTTTCCTGCAACGACTTGGTCGCCCTGGCCATCAGGCCGACTTCGCTGCCGAGGTCCGTGTGGGGGACGGCAATTGCCACGTCTTCGTCCGCCACCGCTTCCAGGGTCGTGTGAACGGCCGACAGAGGACGGGAAATGCCGCGGACGATGAAGTAGGCCAGTACCAGGGCAGCGGTCGTGCCGATCGCGCCAACCACGATCGCCTCGATGATCGTGCGGATCACGGTGGTGTCGAGATCGTCCATGTAGAGGCCGGTCGCGACAACCAGACCCCAGGGCTTGAATTCGAGTGCGTAAGCGGCCTTGCGGAAATCCCCTTCCTTTCCAGGCCTTGGGCCGTAGAAATCGGTTTGGCCGCCACCGGCGCGAGCCAGCTTGACCAGTTCGTCGTGGTAGGGGTGGCCATAACTGTCCAATTTGCCCGCGAAACTCTGCCCGACGAGGGTTTGGTCGGCGTGAACCAGCATTTTGAGGTCTTGGTCATACGCGAAGAAATAACCGTCCGGGTCGAAGGTAAGGGCCCCGATCCGGGTCAGCGCCTGCTTCTGCGCCTCCTCGCGGTTCAGTTCGCCCGACAGTTCCTTGTCATGGTAGATCTTCAGAAGGGAGGTTGCCGTCTGGACTTCCGAGCGCAGCATTTCGTAACGCTGCTGATAAATCATCAGCGTGGTTGCGCGGATCTGGAAGAACGTAGCGACGGAGAAGGCTACCAGCAGCCCGCCGATCAGCAGGAAGAGCTGGGTGGATATGCGAAGGTTCTTCATTGCAAGTCGCCGAAAACGAGGGCCAAGGCCAACAGGCCGGTGCCGAAGTCAGGATATCAGGGGGAGGCGGCCGGGGCGTCATGCTCCGACTTTATTCTAAAATCCTGAATTTAGGGCTGATTGCTTAACCAAGGAATAAAGGACGGCGGGCACCGCTTGGCTCGGACCGCCGATGCGCGACGCCGGGGTGCATACCGGCGTCGCGGGCTGGTGGCAGCGTCTCGCTTTACTCGGCGGCGACGATCTTGCCGTCTTCCCACTTGAACAGCGAGAAGCTCGGCGAGGTCAGGTCGCCGGTTTCGCCGTAGGTCAGCTTGCCGATCGCAGTGGCGATCGGTTCACCCGACTTCAGCGCCGTTGCGACAGCGGCCGAATCCTCGGCGCTGCCGGCCTTCTCGATGCCGGCCTTGAGCACTTCGACCGCAGCGTAGGCATTCAGCGTAAAGGCTTCCGGCGGAATGCTGGCAGCCTTCAGAACTTCGACCGCCTTGGCCGAATCCGGGTTCTTCAACGCGTCGATTGCATTGGTGAAGGTCGTTCCCTTGGCGGCGTCGTTGGCGATCGCCCAGAGTTCGCTGTTGGACAGACCGTCGCCGCCGATGATGACGGCATGGACCGACATGTCATGCAACTGGCGGGCCAGCAGGCCGGCCTCGGGGTGGTAGCCGCCGAAATAGATGACTTCCGCCCCCTCGGACTTCAGGCGGGTGATCAGCGCGCTGAGGTCCTTCTCGCCCGGGGTCACGCTTTCGTAGAGGATCTCGTTGACACCACCGGCATTGATGCCGGCCTTGAACGCGTCGGCCAGGCCCTTGCCGTAGGCGCCCTTGTCGTGGACGATTGCGATCTTCTTGTCCTTCATCGTCTTGAGAACGTAGTCAGCCGCGACACTGGCCTGCTGGTCGTCGCGACCACAGGTGCGCAGCACGTTCGGCAGGCCACGGGCGGTGAGGTCCGGCGCGGTCGCCGTCGGGGTGACCATCAGCACGCCGTTTTCGGCCAGCACGTCGGATGCGGGAATGGCAACGCCGGAGGTGACCGGGCCGACCACGAAACGAATGCCTTCACCGACGAGTTGGTTGGCCGCGGAGACGCCTTGCTTCGGCTCGCCCGCATCGTCTGCCAGCTTCAGGACCACTTGCTCGCCGAGAATGCCGCCGTTCTTGTTGATCTCGGCAACGGCGGCTTCGGCGCCCTTACGCACCTGGTCGCCGTAAGCCGCGACCGGACCGGTCAACGGTGCGATCAGCCCGATGGTGATGTCGGCATAGGCGGCCGTGGAAAGCAGCAACGAGGCTGCAAAGGTCGCGCCGGTGAGCGTCTTTAGTACCATGGTTCTCTCCCTTTAATGGATCCAGGCGGATCCGGACGACGAGCAGCGGAGCGGGCCCAATGATGTGCCCGTCCGAGCCGCAAACCCGCATGCGACCGATTCGATCGCAAGTGTGCTTCAATTGGGCACTTTACCTAGGAAAACTACCCTGCTTCCGCAACAAAATATCTCGTGAAGATCGGCGCCAGGCCGGATGCCTGTCCGCTTCGGAAAAATCGTCATCGCAACCGGCAGCCAAATCTGCCCCAGCTCCGGCAAGGGACGGTTGCCTGACCGGCGAAATGGCGTCATCGTGCCGTGCCGGTGGCATTTGTGCGTGCGGCCGGCGCGAAAGCATCGCACTCCTTTAAGCGCGCTAACACGCCTTATGTCTTTTATTTCCACTGTCGATATGCGCTAGCACGGGTTCCGTCATGCCGAATCGGTTTTTGAAGTTCTGGGTGTCGCTTTCCACCATCGGACTGTTGCTCGGCGCGGTGTTCTTCTCCGCGTCGCTGACGCCGAGCCTGGTGCCGCGGACCTACATCACCCAGGGTGTTCTGTCCGGGGTCTGCTTCGCGGTCGGCTACGGGTTCGGCGTATTCTTATGGCACCTCTGGGTCTACCTGGAATTGCCTCCACCTGTCGGACGCTTATGGCGCGGCTTGAAGCTCGCCGCAGCCGTCATTTGCGCGATCATGGTCGGAGTCGCGCTGTGGCGGGCCGCCGAGTGGCAGAACTCGATCCGTTCGCTGATGGAGCTGCCGCCGCTGGAGACCGGCCATCCGACAAAGCTCGGCCTGATTGCACTTCTAACGTTCATCGGTGTGATTGTGCTGACGCGTCTGTTTGGCTTTGCGTGGAGTCTGGTCGCCCGGCTATCGCAGCGCTTCGCCACACGTCGCATTGCCAACGTGATCGGCGGACTGGTGGCGATCGCGCTGTTCTGGTCGGCGGTAGAAGGGGTCCTTTTCCGATGGGCGTTGCACACGGCCGACTCCTCGCTGCGCGCGCTTGACCAATTGATCGAGCCGGACACGCCCCAGCCGGGCGATCCCAACCGGACCGGCAGCGCCGCATCACTTGTTTCCTGGGAAAACCTCGGTCGACGCGGTCGAGAGTTCGTTGCAAACGGCCCAAGGCGTGACGAGATCGCGGCCTTCAGCGGTCGGGAAGCGAAGGATCCGGTGCGGGTCTACGTCGGGCTGGGCGCCGGCCAGACCGCGGAGGAACGCGCCGACCTCGCCTTGAAGGAACTGATCCGCACCGGCGGCTTCACGCGCAAGACCCTGCTCGTCATCATGCCGACCGGCACCGGCTGGGTCGATCCGGAGGGCGTCAATTCCGTCGAATTCCTGACCGATGGCGACATCGCGAGTGTGGCGATCCAGTACTCCTACCTTTCCAGCTGGCTGTCGCTGCTGGTCGAACCGAACTACGGCTCGGATGCCGCCCGCGCCCTGTTCCGCGCGGTTTATGACCACTGGACAAAGCTGCCCAGGAACGCGCGGCCGAAGCTCTACCTTTATGGCCTCAGTCTCGGCGCGCTCAGCTCCGAACAGTCGACCGAGCTGTTCGAGGTGATCGGCGATCCTTACCAGGGTGCGCTCTGGGTCGGTCCTCCATACCAAAGCCGCGTCTGGAGCAAGTTCACCGCCGGGCGAAATCAAGGTACGCCTGCCTGGTTGCCGCGGTTCGGCGATGGTTCCTACGTCCGCTTCACCAGCCAGCGGAATGCGCTGTCGCAAGCGACCGCGCCCTGGGGACCGATGCGCATCGTCTACCTGCAATATGCGAGCGACCCGGTGACCTTCTTCGATGAAGGCGCCTACCGTCGTCCGCCGGCGTGGATGGTCGGTCCGCGCGGGCCCGACGTCTCGCCGGAATTCAGCTGGTATCCCGCCGTCACATTCCTGCAGCTCGGCCTCGACATGGCGATGGCGACGACGACGCCGATGGGCTACGGTCATGTCTATGCGGGCGAGCACTACATCGATGGCTGGATCGCTGTGCTGGGGCTGGAGGACGTCTGGACGCCGGCGGAAATCGACAAGCTGAAGGACAGGTTCCGCGCCAACCGGCCGCTGGAATGAGCGACCGGGAAGGTCGCCCAGATGGCTTGCGGCAACCCCCTCCGTCTTCCCGGACGTGATCCGGGATCCGGGCTTTCGGCATTCGTCTAAAAACGAAACATTAAGCTTTACGATTTATCAATCTCTCGAAAATGAGAGATCGAGCGATGCGTTGCGTTTTTGTCGTCGTCCTCACGATGATGCTTGCTGCCTGCGGGACCGTCCCGCGCAACACCGACAATGCCTGTGCCGTGTTCGAGCAGCGCGACGGGCTATTCGAGAACTGGGAGCGCGATGCGCGGCGCGTCGAGCGCGAGTATGGCGTGCCCGTCCCCGTGCTGATGGCGACGGTGTATGCCGAATCCGGCTTCCGCCATAACGCCAAGCCGCCGCGCACGAAGCTCTTCGGCTTCATCCCCTGGAAACGCGCCTCGTCGGCCTACGGATATTCGCAGGCGCTCGATGGCACCTGGGACCGCTACAAGAAGTCGACCGGCCGCTGGATGGCCAAGCGATCCGACTTCGGCGATGCGGTCCGCTTCGTCGGTTGGTACCACCACCAGAGCCATCTGAAAAACGGGATCGCCCTCAACGATACCTACCGCCTCTATGTCGCCTATCATGACGGTCATGCCGGTTATGCGCGCGGCAACTGGAGCGGTCCGGCCAAGACGGGAGCGGCCCGCGCCTCGAAGATGGCGTCGCGCTACGCCAAGCAACTGCGCAACTGCAGCGCGTGGTAGGCGGAGCTCGACCGCTCGGGCGGCCGCCGCCGCTCCATCCGGGGACATTGGCCGATGCACGCGCGGAGCAGCTTGCTCATAGCACCGCAAAATAGCGTCGGGTCACTACCTCCTCTTGGATCGCTGACGCTGACATCGAAAGCGTAGTATTTTGCAGCGACGGACACGTGTCTGAGCGCCGGTCACGCGGCGACAATCGCGACCAGCAGCATCGGCGCGCCTGTCCGGATGATGGTTACGCCTGGGGCAAGGCTTGCGCCGTGCTCCGGTCGCGGCGGGGGAGGCGGATCGGTTTACATGACGCGCGCGCAATGGGTCGGCGTCATCGTCGGGTTTGTGATCGTGGCGGCGCTGACGCTCTTGCGAGCCGCCGATCCATCGTTCTATCAGCTTGCCCGCGAGTCCGTCTTCGATGCATACCAGCGCCTGGAACCCCGACCCTTCGAAGACATGCCCGTGCGGGTCGTCGACATCGATGAGGCTTCGCTGAAGGCCTTTGGCCAATGGCCGTGGCCGCGGGATCGCCTGGCGCTCCTGGTGGACCGGCTCGCCGCCATCGGGGTCTCGGCGATTGCGTTCGATGTCCTCTTTTCCGAACCCGACCGGTTGTCGCCGCGCACTGTCGTTGCCGAACTGGGCGGCGTTTCCGAGGACCTGCTCGACCGATTGCCGGACAACGACGCGGTCTTCGCCCGTTCCTTCGAGGGACGCCCAATCGTGCTCGGCTTTGCCATTTCCAACGACGGCCGCCACCTGCCGCAGGTCAAGGCCGGTTTCGCCTTCACAGGCGAGCCGCCCTTCGGCGCTCCGCCGAGGTTTTCAACGGCAACGCCGCTCCTTCCGGCCTTCGAAGCGAATGCCGCGGGGATCGGCCATATCAGCCTGGATCCCGGCAACCCTTCGGCTGTCTTGCGGACAATTCCTCTTCTGCTCAGCGATGGTGAGCAGCTCTATCCGAACCTCACGCTGGAGGCGTTGCGCGTGGCGCAAGGCGCCTCGACCTACCTTTTGGCCGATGCCACCCATGTTCCCGACACGATCACGCAGATCAAGGTGGGCGAATTCGTCGTCCCCGTCACTGCCGCAGGTGAGCTCTGGCTCTACCTGGATTCCGACAGAGCCGATCGGTACGTTTCAGCCCGAGCGATACTTGCCAAGGATGGGCCGCCCGAGGATGTCCGCGCACAGTTGCAGGGCGCCATCGTTTTCGTCGGCACGTCGGCCGCGGGGCTGCAGGACATCCGCACCACCGCGCTCGGTCAGCACGTGCCCGGCGTTTCGATCCATGCACAGGCCGTGGAGCAGATCCTGTCCGGCCGGTTCCTGTCGCGGCCCGACTGGGCCAATGGCCTCGAGATCCTGGCGATCGCGATCGCCGGCTGCCTGATCGTTGTGCTGACGACGTTCGTCAGCCCGGCCGTTGCCCTCGCCTTCGGCCTGCTCGTGACGGTTGCCGCGCTTGCCGCGTCATGGGTGACATTCCGCTACGCCGGCCTGCTGTTCGATCCGCTGGTCCCGATCGCGAGCGCCACGATCGCCCATTTCGCGGCCACGGGCCTGCGCATTCTCGTGGTGGACCGGGAGCGGCGGCAGGTGCGGCGTGCGTTCGGGCAATACCTGTCGCCGGAACTGCTGTATCGCATCGAGCACACCCCCGACGCGCTGCGGCTCGGCGGCGACGAACGCGAACTGACGGTGATGTTCGTCGATGTCCGAAATTTCACCGACCTGAGCGAACGGCTTTCGCCCAACGAGGTCGTCACGTTTCTCAACCGGCTCCTTGATGCGTTGAGCCGCGATGTGATCGACAACGAGGGCACGCTCGACAAGTTCATCGGCGACTCCATCATGGCGTTCTGGAACGCCCCGGTTGATATTCTCGACCACGGGCAGAAGGCAGTCCGCACGGCGCTGGCCATGCGCCGGACGCTTGACCGCCTCAATCGCGAAGACGCGTTCGGCTTTGGTGGTGAGCACAGGGTCGCGATCGGGATCGGTATTCATACCGGCCTGGCCTGCGTCGGCAACATGGGGGCCGAGGCCCATTTCAACTACTCGGCGGTCGGCGATACCGTCAATGTTGCCGCACGGATCGAGGCTGCCTGCAAGGAGGTCGGCACGGACATCCTCGTCTCTCAAACCACCGCCCGCTCCATACCGGACATGGCGCTGCTGGAAGCGGGGACGCTTGCGCTGAAGGGCCGGCGGTCGCGCACGATGATTTTCGCAGTCGTGGGGGATGAGCAGCTTGCGGCGTCCGATGCCTTCGCCGATCTGCGGTCGGTTCACGACAGGCTGGTCAAGGCGTTGCGGGCTCGCTCCGGGGACGTCCGCCAGCTCGCACGCGAGGCAAAAGCGAAATCCGCTGGGTTGACCGAAGGGTTAGTGGAATTCTACCGCCGCATAGCCCGCCGAAGCGATCATTTCCAACATGACATCGAGGTGGAGGGCGCTTCTGTGAAATAGCAGCGTCCAGTTGCACTGACAGCGCCGGCTTCGACCTCGGCTGCGTTCCTGTCCCACGGCAACAGGTAGATTCGGCTACGTTTCGTTGGTTCCTCAGCGCCTGCGTCCATCCCGGTCCGAGGTTTCCCCGTGACAGTGGCTCTCGGGCACTCGGGCGTCCGGCCGGTCGAAGTCCGGCTTGTCTCCGATACCGTGCTTCTCTCTGTCCGGGCGGTCCCAACTGGGCCTGTCCCGGTCGGGCTTGTCGCGGCCCGGCGATCCGAAGTCCGGCTTGTCTTGGCGTGTTTTTTCGCGGTCCGGCCTGTCCCAGCTGGGTTTGTTCCGATCAACCTTTTTCGGCGGGGTAGCCTTCTGCGGCCTCAAGGGCTCGCGCGGATCCGGACGATCCTGCTTCATCTTCACCGCCGTCTCGAGTTTGCAGCCGCCGTTCTGCATCCCGCCCGAAAGCTGCTGATCCCCGGTGAGGAAGGGCAGGGCACGCGCATTGCCAAGCGCGCGCAAGACGTTTCTGTCGGCGCGTCGTGGATTGGAGATGCCGCCGCTGCGGGAAGCGATCACGCTGTCGCAGCGCCGGGTCAGTTGCGCGCAGCCGCCCGCGCCGCAAAACGACGCGGCGCCGCTCAGAAGCACCATGGCCGTCGTTCCATCCGGGCCGACGTAGAAGTCAAACACCGTCCCGCGCACGCCGATTGTTCCGGCCGGGGTGAGAATCTCGTAGGCCGTGCTCCTCGATTTGCCGCTGATCCAGCGGAAGGTGCCCTTCGCTGCCGAAATTGTCAGCTTCTTCAGGGATTTCTGGTCGTCGTAGACGAACCGGTCGATTACGACCGACGAACCCCATCCGACCGCAAGCTTGCTGCCGTCGCGAAAGACGAACTGCCCCAGGCCCGATCTGGTAGTTCTGATGCGCTCGTCACGGTGGACAGGATCCTGCGCCTGCAACTCCATGCCATCACCGGTCACGCTGGTCCTGATAAGCACCGCCTGGCCGACCGGCTCGGCGGCAAGCGCAGGCGCCAAGCCAGCAAGGACCATGGCCAGTCCTAGGATTGCCAAGCGATGCAAGCTCAACATGGCGTACCTCCTGCGTACACCGCCGTGGTTTTTCCGAAGGTCGGCGGGTGATCCCCGCCCCCGGTCTCGAGCCTGCGGAACTGCAAGAATATATTAGAAAGCGCTAACTGTCGGCTGGGGCAAAGGGAGTATGCCCGGGCGGGGCCTTGATCCGCCGCTGTTCGACGGACGACAGGTCTCGAATTTTTGTGACCCATCAGGCCGCCCCATTGGCATTGCGCCGCATCTATCGCGGAGAGTATCCTGTCGGCACCGGGTGGAAAAATACCGCTGGCTGCGATCGCGATTGCCGGTGCCAGTCGAGCCGACCGCCTGGACCTGTCGGTGTCGGCACCGGCCCCGACGACACATCCTTTGGTCGCTATTAGGCTTCGCACCGTGCCAGCGGACGCCGTGTCGCAACACATCCTCTCAAAGGAGGTTCCCATGCCCTATGTCGATGGATACGTGGTCGCCGTTCCGAAACAGAACCTCGATGCCTACAAGGCGCTTGCCGGCGTTGCCGGTCCGATCTGGAAAGAGCACGGCGCACTTTCCTATGTCGAGTGCATCGGCGATGATGTGCCCTATGGCAAGCTGACCTCCTTCCCGCGCGCGGTTCACGCCAAGGACGACGAGGTCGTCATCTTTTCCTGGGTCACCTACGACTCGCGTGAAAGCCGCGATGCGATCGTCGCCAGGGTGATGGAAGATCCTCGCCTCTCGGAAGAAAAGTGGCAGTCGGTCTTCGACGGAAAGCGCATGATCTATGGCGGATTTCAAAGCTTTCTGGAATTGTAGCAATTCGATCGCGTCCGGCACGGCGGGGACGGCCTCCCTGGAACTGTCGTGCCGACGGGACGATGACGAGGAGACAGGGTGCCACAGGGAAGGATCACCATTCAGACCCGCGGGCAGGGTCTTTACGAGTTCACCGACAAGGTCAGCGCTTTCGTGCGCGGGGCCGGGATCGGCGAGGGGCTTCTGACGGTGTTCGTCCGTCATACGTCCTGCTCGATCCTGATTCAGGAGAATGCCGATCCGGACGTGCGCCGCGATCTCGACCAGTTCTTCCGTCGGCTCGTGCCCCCGTCAGACGATCCTTCGATGCGCTGGGTCGTTCACACGCTCGAAGGACCGGACGACATGCCCGCCCATATCAAGGCGGCGCTGAACCAGGTGTCGATCGGCATTCCGGTGACGCAGGGCCAGATCGTCCTTGGCACCTGGCAGGGCATTTTTCTGTTCGAGCACCGCGATCAGCCGCATCTGCGCGAGGTGGTGCTGCATCTCGGAGTGTAAGTCCCCTCGGAACTCCGGCGGCCACCGACGAATTGGTAAGACATCGGCAATGAACAATGGAGGACGGTCCCCATGGCAGATACGGTCGCAATTGCCCAGGATCTGGTCGCGGCGCTGAATGCGCGCGATTATGCCGCGGTTGCGCAGCTTGTGGACGACGATGTCGCGATCGCCGGAATCGGTGAGCGAAGCGAAATCGGACGCGCGGCGTTGCGGGACCGGCTCGCTCGCCACTTTGCGGCTTTCGATGAGAGCTATGGCGACGCCGCAGTCATGACGGCCGGTGGGGGGTCACCCGTGGCGGTGCGCCTGACCGCGCGCGGTCGGGTGTCGTCGGGAAAATCCTATGCGACCGAGAAGGTGCTGCTGATGGAAATCGACGGCGGACGGGTGACGCGCCTGTCGCTGCTTGCCGACGCCGGCGACCTGCAAAGGCAACTTTCCGGCTAGCCGGATCGAGGCAAGATGCGGTCGACCGCGCCGGCAAACCGGTGCACTTGCTTCAGCGCCCACGCCGCGTATCGCCTTGATTCGGCAGGCGTCACTCCCGTGCGTCATTGGCGCTGAACACATGCTGAACGCGCGGTTCCGACAGCGTTCAGCGTGGCGGTGATAATCATTCTCCATCGATTGCTTACAGCGTCGCTGCTCCTCCTTCACAGCGGACGCACAACGAATGGAGACCTTGATGTCGCGCATTGTCGGAAAAACCCTCGCCGCTGTCCTCCTGGCGATCGCCGGCCTGACCGCCGCCGCTCCCGCCGCTTCGGCTGGCGGCCTGGACATTCGCATCGAAACCGTCGGCTATCGCGACGGCTACTATGGCCGCGGACCCGACCGCCACCACCGCTGGGACGATCGCCGCGACCGTGGCCGCTGCTCGCCCTGGCTTGCCGTGGAGAAGGCCCGCGATCGCGGCATCCGGCGGGCGCGCGTCGCCGACGTCAGCCATCGTCGCATCGTTGTCGAGGGCTGGCGCCACCATCGCTACACGCGCGTCGCCTTTGCCAATGTCCCGCGCTGCCCGACGCTTTGGGGCTGATGCCCGGGGGGCAGAACAGCCTGCAGGCGGTCGTCGAATTCATCTATTGGGGCGGTGCAGACGTTGCGCCGCCCCATTTTCATGCTCGGCCGCTCGGGGGCGGTACCGCGAGAACCCTGTCGGACTGTCCATGCTGGCCGGCGTCAAGGGCGCCGGCAACGGTCTCCCGGCATCGCGCCAACGGCGAGCCGGAAGCACTTAAACGCGAGCGATCTGTCCGATTTGGCTTCGCAGGCTCTGGATCCTGCCTTCGCATGTCTTTCTCCCGAAACCGGTTCCCACGTTCGGGAGAGATGCTGTCGTTCAGTTTTGCAGGGCGAACGTCACGGTGACGGTGACCGCGTAGCTTGTTTCGCCGGCGGCGACCGGGACGGCCTCGGCAGCGAAATCCTTAGCCGCGGCGCTTCGCATCATCGGCATGGGCTGCGGCCGGTAGGACGTTTCCGACATTTCCAGAACCCGGCCGAGGCCGATTCCCGCAGCCTGGGTCAGTTCCCTTGCCTTGGCGATCGCGTCCTCGACGGCCCGCTTGCGCGCCTCGCTGATGGCGCTCTCGGGCTTGTCGTTGGTGAAGCGGATGCCGCCGCTCTGATTGACGCCGAGCGTCACCGTCTGGTCAAGGATGGCGCCGAGCTTGGCAAGATCGCGGATGCGCACCGACAGCATGTTGGCGACCTGGAAGCCGACCAGCACGGGCGGTTTGTTCTCGCCGTTCTCGGTCTGCGGAAAGTGATATTGCGGACTGATCGTGAAGCCGGACGTCTGCAGGTCCCGTTCGGCGATGCCTGCGTCCTTCAGCGCCTTCATCACTTCGGCCATGGCCTTGTTGTTGGCGTCGAGCGCCTCGCGCGCCGTCTTGCCGTCCTTGATGACGCCAAGGTCGACGATTGCCATGTCGGGAGCGACATCGGACTGCCCCTCGCCGGTGACGGTGATCACCGGCTCGCGCGGTCTCGCTTCCTGCGCCAGGGCGGGCGCGGATGCAAGCGCGGCAAGGGCAGCGGCGACAGCGCCACTGAGCGCGAGGCGGGGAAGGGGCGGAAGGTGCATGCGGGGTATCTCCGTTTGGTTGTCCCTCGCGACGTTCTTCCCGCGAGATTGTGTAAGGATTGCGGCGATGCTTGTCGACCGGTGAGATTTCGTCTAGACGAGGTGCTCCCGGGGCCGCCATTGACCCCGCGCGCCGCTCCGCGGCAGGGCCTGTAGCTCAATGGTTAGAGCCGGCGGCTCATAACCGCTTGGTTGGGGGTTCGAGTCCCTCCGGGCCCACCACCATCCTGTTGGCCGCCACGATCCGTTGATCCGGCCGCCATCAACCTCTGAACCGTTGTAGCCCGCCGCGAATTTCCGGAATTTTGACAGCAGAAACTGGAAAAATAAAAATTCCGGATCGGCTGTCAAAAAT
>NZ_JBHEEW010000017.1:0-129697 GCF_041930185.1 Mycoplana ramosa
GTATAACCCTCGAAAGCAACGAGAAAATCCAGCCGCAGCCGGATCGGGAGAACGCTTTCGCGAGGGCAAGTGGCGGACAGAGAGGGATTCGAACCCTCGATACGCTTTCACGTATACACGCGTTCCAGGCGTGCGCCTTCAACCACTCGGCCACCTGTCCGTCCGCAAACGACCGGCGGTCAACCCGGTGCGGGCCGCTTCGCTGCTTTCCAGTTCGGCGGGACGGCGCGATATATACCGATGCTGGCGGCAGGATCAACCGCTTTCTCTCAGAATTTTGCCAGCGGCCGGTTCGCCCTTCGCGCGGTGCGGATTGCAAGCCATGATCGATGACCCTATCTATGGGCGAAAGGGGCGCTTCGCGCCATTTCCGCTCCTTCGGAGTTCGGCAATCGATGGTCCGCTTTGTCTTCCGACTGCTCAGCCTCATTACCCTGGCGATGGCGATCATGGCCGCGACGTTGGACGCCATCCAGTCGGTCGCGGCGTCCGAGCCGGTGCTCACGCCGCTCGCGGTCGCCTGGACCGCCGCCAGCCCGCAATCGATCGCGTTTGTTGCCGACACGATCATGAACCGGCTGAGTCCCGCGCTCTGGGATCCCGTGACCCTGTGGGTGCTTTCACAGCCGGCCGCCGTCGTCCTGCTGGCACTGTCGCTGCTGTTCTGGATGGCGGGCTACAAACGTCAGCCTTTCGCCGGACGATTCACCGCCTGACCGGGTTCAGGCTGACTTAAGGAGGATCTCGCGTGTTTCTCATCGACATGTTCAACAAAAAGACCACGATGCCGACGCCGGACAGCGCGCTGCCCGGCCGGCCGGACCCGATCCCGACGGCCCAAACCCATTTCGTCAACGGCCGCCCGCTCAAGGAGCCGTACCCGGACAACACCCGCTCCATCCTGCTCGGGCTCGGCTGCTTCTGGGGTGCCGAGCGGCTCTATTGGCAGATTCCCGGCGTCTGGGTGACGGCGGTCGGCTATGCCGGCGGCTACACGCCCAACCCGACCTATCAAGAAACGACGACGGGCCTGACCGGCCATACGGAGGTCGTTCGCGTAGTTTTTGACCCGCAGGTCGTCTCGCTGGAAGAACTGCTGAGGGTGTTCTTCGAGCAGCACGACCCGACGCAGGGCATGCGGCAGGGCAACGACATCGGCACCACCTATCGCTCGGCGATCTACACCAGCGACGACGATCAGCTGGAGACGGCCCTGAAGTTGCGCAACCAATACCAGTCGGCGCTGGATGCAGCCGGGCATGGCGGCAAGATCACCACCGAGATCGCCCCCGCCGGTCCATTCTATTTCGCCGAACCCTATCATCAGCAGTATCTCGCCAAGAACCCCGACGGCTACTGCGGCCTGCGCGGCACCGGCGTCGCCTGCGCCACCGGCTGACGGACCCGAAGCCCCTGCCCGACAACAGCCGCCGAGCGGCCGTTCCGGGCCCGCAACGTTTTTTTACCAATTGAAAAATTTCTGGTGAATTTTTCCTGCAACCATGCAAGGATCGCGGCCGTCTGACCCTAGGGAACGGGGTCGGCGACTCCGCAGACCCGGCATTAGCGGGACGTGCGGGAGGGACCCGACATAATCAGAGCAACAGGGCTGCACGATGAAAAAAACCTTACTGACTTTTCTTGCCACCGCGGCGATGTCGGCGACGGCGCTTGCGGCCGATATCAAGCCGGCGATCATCTACGATCTGGGCGGCAAATTCGATAAATCCTTCAACGAAGCAGCCTATAACGGCGCCGAGAAGTTCAAGGCCGAGACCGGCATCGACTATCGTGACTTCGAGATCGCCAACGACGCCCAGCGCGAACAGGCGCTGCGCCGGTTCGCCGGTGACGGCAACAACCCGATCGTGATGGCCGGCTTCTCCTGGGCAGCGACGCTCGAAAAGATCGCGGCCGAGTATCCGGACACGAAATTCGCCATTATCGACATGGTCGTCGACAAGCCGAACGTCCGCTCGGTCGTCTTCAAGGAAGAGGAAGGCTCCTGGCTCGCCGGCATCATGGCCGGCATGTCGTCCAAGTCCAAGACCGTGTCCTTCGTCGGCGGCATGGACATCCCGCTGATCCACAAGTTCGCCTGCGGCTACATTGGCGGCGCGAAGTCGACCGGCGCGGACGTGAAGGTGCTCGAGGCCTATACCGGCACGACGCCGGACGCCTGGAACGATCCGGTCAAGGGCGGTGAAATCGCCAAGTCGCAGTTCGACCAGGGCTCCGACGTCGTCTACCATGCCGCCGGCGGCACGGGCGTCGGCGTCCTGCAGGCGGCCGCGGATGCCGGCAAGCTCGGCATCGGCGTCGACTCCAACCAGAACATGCTGCATCCGGGCAAGGTGCTGACCTCGATGCTCAAGCGCGTCGACGTCGCCGTCTACGACGCCTTCAAGTCGGCGCATGAAGACAAGTTCACCCCCGGCATCAACGTGCTGGGGCTGAAGGAAGACGGCGTCGGCGTCGCGATCGACGAAAACAACGCCCCGCTGATCACGGAGGACATGAAGGCTGCGGTCGAAAAGGCCAAGGCCGACATCATCGCCGGCACGGTGACCGTCCACGACTACATGTCGGACGAATCCTGCCCCTACTGATAGCGGCTGAACGAAAAGCCCGCCGGATCGCGACGGTCCGGCGGGCTTTTGCGTATCTGTCTGGTGGCGTCAGTAGTGTGGCGGGCGCGTGATCGGCGGGGCTTCGAGCGCGCTTTCCTCGAGAACGAGAAAACGCTCCGTCAACCGGTCCAGCTTGGTCCGCAGCTGCTCGACGATCTTCCACTGTTCGGCCAGCTGGTCGGACAACACCTCGATCGTCCGGTCCTGATGGGCGGCGCGCTCCTCAAGGGCTGCGATGCGGGCTGGACTGTCGTCGTGAAGGGGCACCGGATTGGTCATTGTTCGATCGGCCCTGGCTGTGGCCGCCTTCCGTTTCGTTGCGCTGGATCTATCGGATGACGGGGTGGCCCGCAATGATGCTGGACAAGCGGAACGGAAGCAACAAGACTGGGCCAGAAGAACCGCACAACGCGGACGGACGGCCTCCACGTGAAAAATAACGGATCGTCATGGGTGAATTGGCTATCGAACTGAAGGGCATAGACAAGAGTTTCGGGCTCGTCCATGCCAACAAGGACATCAACCTGAAGGTCCGCAAGGGCACCATCCACGGCATTGTCGGCGAGAATGGCGCGGGCAAGTCCACACTGATGTCCATCCTCTACGGTTTCTACCAGGCCGACCGCGGCGAGATCCTGGTCGATGGTCGTGCCATCGACATCCGCGATCCAAGCACGGCGATCGCAGCAGGCATCGGCATGGTCCACCAGCACTTCATGCTGGTGGAGAACTTCACCGTGCTCGAGAACATCATGCTCGGCGCCGAGGAAAGCCCGATCCTGAACGCCGGCATCACCAAGGCGCGCGCCGAGCTGAAGCGGCTCGAAAGGGAATATGCGCTGGAGGTCGATCCGGATGCGGTGATCGAGGAACTGCCGGTCGGGCTGCAACAGCGCGTCGAGATCCTGAAAGCCCTCTACCGCAAGGCGGACATCCTGATCCTCGACGAGCCGACCGGCGTGCTGACGCCCGCCGAGGCCGACCACCTGTTTCGGATCCTTGGGCAGCTCAAGGCACAGGGAAAGACGGTCATCCTGATCACCCACAAGCTGCGCGAGATCATGGCGATCACCGACGAGGTCTCGGTCATGCGCCGCGGCGAACTGGTGGCGACGCGGGCAACCGGCGAGACCTCGGTGGAGGAACTGGCCGAATTGATGGTGGGCCGGCGCGTGTTGCTGCGCGTCGAGAAGGGCGAAGGCCGCCCCGGCGACGTGAAGCTCTCGGTGAAAAACCTCACCGTCCGTGACAGCCGTGGCGTGACGATGGTCGACAACGTCTCCTTCGATCTGCGCGCGGGCGAGATCGTGGGGATCGCCGGGGTTGCCGGCAACGGCCAGTCGGAGCTTCTGGAGGCGATTTCAGGCATCCGCCGCGCCGTGTCCGGCAGCGTGCTGCTGAACGGCGAAGCGATCGACGCCACCGGCCACCCCGATCCGGCGGCGCTGCGCGCTCGCGGGCTCGCCCATGTGCCGGAAGACCGTCACCATGTCGGCCTGGTGCTGAAATTCGAGGAGAGCGAGAACGCGATCCTCGGCTATCATGACGATCCGAAGTACCGAAAGGGTTTCTTGCTCGACATCGACGCGATCCGCGCCGATGCCGACGAAAAGATCCAGAAGTACGACATCCGCCCGCCGAACGCGCGGCTGAAGACTGCCAATTTTTCCGGCGGCAACCAGCAGAAGATCGTGCTGGCGCGCGAAATGGAACGAGACCCGGACGTTCTCATCATCGGCCAGCCGACGCGCGGCGTCGATGTCGGCGCGATCGAATTCATCCACAAGCGCATCATCGAGATGCGCGACCAGGGCAAGGCTGTGCTGCTGGTGTCGGTCGAACTTGATGAGATCCGCGCCTTGTCGGATCGCATCCTCGTCATGTTCGCCGGTCGTGTCGTCGGCGAACGCACCCCCGACGCCTCCGAAGGCGAGCTCGGCCTGCTGATGGCCGGCGTGGAAGGCCGCAAGGAGGCCGCAGAATGAGTGTACCGCACGCAAAGCTGCCGGCTTGGGCCGAGTACGGCCTGATCCCGCTCGTCAATCTGCTCGTCGCCTTTGCCGTCGCCGGCCTCGTCGTGCTGCTCGTCGGCGAAAGCCCGCTCGAAGCGGCCTACCACATGATCAACGGCGCCTTCGGGCGCGGCGAGTACATCGGCTTCACGCTCTACTACGCCACCACCTTCATCTTCACCGGGCTTGCCGTCGCCGTCGCCTTCCATGCCGGCCTGTTCAACATCGGCGGCGAAGGCCAGGCCTACGTCGCCGGCATCGGCGTAGCGCTCGCCTGCCTCTGGCTCGACCGGATCATGCCCTGGTACGTGGTTTTCCCGGTGGCGATCCTCGGCGCCGCCCTCTTCGGTGCCGCTTGGGCCTTCATTCCCGGCTGGCTCCAGGCCAAGCGCGGCAGCCACATCGTCATCACCACGATCATGTTCAACTTCATTGCCGCGAGCCTGATGAACTACATGCTTAACCGCGTGATGAAGCCGCTGGGCTCAATGTCGCTGGAGACGCGCACCTTCGAGGCCGGCGGGCAGTTGCCGAGACTCGATTGGCTGATGAAGATATTCGGGCTCAGCGTCGGCACCTCGCCCTTCAACGTCACCTTCCTTTTGGCGCTCGCCGCCGCCTTCGGCGTCTGGGTGCTGATCTGGCGGACGCGGCTCGGCTACGAGATGCGCACCATGGGGCACAGCCCCGCGGCCGCCCGCTATGCCGGCATCAAGGAGGCCCGCATCATCGTCATCACCATGATGATCTCCGGCGCGCTCGCCGGGATGATGGCGCTGAACCCGATCATGGGCGAGACCTACCGGATGCAGCTTGACTTCGTGCAAGGCGCCGGCTTCGTCGGCATCGCGGTGGCGCTGATGGGGCGCTCGCATCCCGCCGGAATCATTCCGGCGGCGATCCTGTTCGGCGTGCTCTACCAGGGCGGCGCGGAGATCTCCTTCGAGATGCCGTCCATCTCCCGCGACATGATCGTCATCATCCAGGGTCTCGTGATCCTGTTCGCCGGCGCGCTGGAGCACATGTTCCGTCCCGCCCTCACGCGCGCTGTCCTCGCTGTCTCCGGGCGGGGACACACGGAAGCGGCCGTCAAGGGAGCCTGATGCCAATGGATCTTCTTCAGCTCTTCCTCGAACTGGCCCAATCGACGGTGCGCCTTTCGACGCCGCTGATCCTGGCGGCACTGGCCGGCCTCTTCACCGAGCGCGCCGGCGTCTTCGACATCGGCCTCGAGGGCAAGATGCTCGGCGGCGCCTTTGCCGCCGGCTGCGTCGCCTTTGTCGCCCAGTCGGCCATGGCCGGGCTGTTGGCGGCCGTCGTCGTCTCCGTCCTGCTGTCGCTGGTGCACGGCTATGCCTCGATCACCCAGCGCGGCAACCAGATCGTCTCGGGCGTCGCCATCAACTTCATCGTCGCCGGCTCGACCGTCATTCTCGGCGAGGCGTGGTTCCGGCAGGGCGGCCGCACGCCGGCGCTCGCCGAAGGAGCAAGGTTCCAGGCGATCGAGCTGCCGTTCGCCGAGGCGCTGCACGGCGTGCCGCTGATCGGCCCGATCTATGCCGATCTGATTTCAGGCCACCAGGCGCTGACCTATTTCGCCTTCCTGATGGTGCCGCTGACCTGGTGGATCCTGTACCGCACCCGCTTCGGCCTGCGGCTGCGTGCCGTCGGCGAGAACCCGGGCGCTGTCGATACAGCCGGTATCTCGGTCATCTGGATGCGCTACCGCGCCGTGATCTGCTGCGGCATCCTGTGCGGGGTCGCCGGCGCCTATCTCTCGCTCGCCGCCAATGCCGGCTGGACGAAGGGAATGACGGCCGGCAAGGGCTACATTGCGCTGGCCGCGCTCATCTTCGCCAAGTGGCGGCCGGTCAACGTCATGTTCGCTTGCCTGCTGTTCGGCTTCCTCGACGCCTTCGCGATCCGCTACCAGGGAACGCCGCTGCCGCTCGTCGGCAAGATGCCCGTACAATTGATGCAGGCGCTGCCCTATATCCTCACCGTCGTCCTGCTTGCGGGCTTCATCGGCAAGGCCATCCCGCCCAAGGCCGGCGGGGTACCCTATGTGAAGGAGCGCTGAGAATGTCGCATGACCTGTTCGAAGCGGCCCGCGATGCCATGGCGTTCGCGCACGCGCCCTACTCGAAGTTCCCGGTGGGGGCCGCGATCCGCGCCGAAGACGGCAAGGTCTACACCGGCGCCAACATCGAAAACATCTCTTATCCGCAAGGGTGGTGCGCCGAACCGACCGCAATCAGCGCGATGATCATGGGCGGGGCAAAGCGGATCGTCGAGATCGCGGTGATCGCCGAGAAGCTGCCGCTCTGCCCGCCCTGCGGCGGCTGCCGGCAGAAGATCGCCGAGTTCGCGTCGCCCGCGACACGCATTTATCTATGCGACGAGGCCGGCGTGAAGACGACGATGACGATTGACGAACTCCTGCCCCATGGCTTCAAGACGGATGTACTCGGATGAAAGCGACCGTCGACCACCTCGTACCAAGGCTCGGAGGTCTTGCACCGCGTTACGGCATCGTCCTCGGTTCCGGCCTCGGCTCCCTCGTGGAGACGGTGGAGGGCGCCGTTCGCATCCCCTACTCCGAGCTGCCGAGCTTCCCGGTCAGCACCGTGTCCGGCCATGCCGGCGAAATGGTGATCGGCCAGCTTCGGGGTGTGCCCGTCGTCATGCTTTCCGGCCGCGTGCACTACTACGAAAAGGGCGACGCAAATGCGATGCGGGGACCGCTCGAGGTCTTGAGGGGTCTCGGCGTCGACACGCTCATCCTGACGAACTCCGCCGGCTCGCTGCGCGAGGACATGCCGCCCGGATCGGTGATGCGCATTGCCGACCACATCAATTTTTCCGGCGCCAACCCGCTGATCGGCGTGGACAGCGACGACCGCTTCGTCGGCATGACCACTGCCTATGACGCCGGGCTCGCGGCCCGGATGGAGAACGCTGCAAAGAAAACCGGGACGCGGCTGCACCAGGGCGTCTACATGTGGTTTTCGGGACCGAGCTTCGAGACGCCGGCCGAAGTCCGCATGGCGCGCATCCTCGGGGCGGACGCGGTGGGCATGTCGACCGTGCCGGAGGTGCTGATCGCACGCTTCCTCGGATTGAAGGTCGCAGCGGCCTCCGTCATCACCAACTTCGCGGCCGGCATGACCGGCGCGGAACTCAGCCACCACGAGACCAAGGACATGGCGCCGGTCGGCGGAGCGCGGCTGGCCGCCATCCTTGCCGAGATGATCGGGGATGGAGACTAGGACGATGATCGAAACATCCTCTCGCCTCGTGGCCGCAAAGGCGCTGTCATTGCTGGACCTGACCGACCTGACCGACAATTGCGACGCCGCGGCGATCGAGCGTCTGTGCCAGCAGGCGCAAACGCCCTTCGGTCATGCGGCAGCGATCTGCATCTGGCCGCGCTTCGTCCGGCAGGCGCGCGGGCTGCTCGGGCAGAACAGCGCGATCAGGATCGCCACCGTCGTCAATTTCCCCTCGGGCGAATTGCCGGTGGAAGAAGTCGTCGCCGAAACGAAGACGGCGATCGACGACGGCGCCGACGAGATCGATCTCGTCATCCCCTACAGGAAGCTGATTGCCGGCGACGAGCGGGCGGTCCGCGAAATGGTCTCCGCTGTGCGGGCCGCTTGCACCCCGCCGGTCCTGCTCAAGGTCATCCTGGAGACGGGCGAGCTGAAGGATCGCGACCTGATCCGCAGCGCCTCGCATCTGGCGATTTCCACGGGGGCCGACTTCATCAAGACCTCGACCGGCAAGGTCAAGGTCAATGCCACGCTCGAGGCCGCCGACATCATGCTGAACGCCATCCGCGAAAGCGGGCGCAACGTCGGCTTCAAGCCGGCCGGTGGCGTGCGGACCGTCGCCGACGCCGCCCTCTATCTCAACCTGGCGGCGACGATCCACGGGCCGGATTGGGCGATTCCCTCCACCTTCCGCTTCGGCGCGTCGGGCCTCCTGGGCGACATCCTCGCCACCCTTGAAGGCCGGCCGGCCGGCAGCCCGAACGCTGCCTACTGAGATGCTCCCGCAGGAGATCATACGCCGCAAGCGCGACGGCGAGGAATTGACGGACGAAGAGATCGCCGCTTTCATCGCCGCGTTGACAGACGGCAGCGCGAGCGAGGGTCAGGTGGCCGCCTTCGCCATGGCGGTGTGGTTTCGCGGCATGGACGCCCGCGAGACCGTGGCGCTGACCCAGGCAATGCGCGATTCGGGCGACGTCCTCGACTGGCGGGATATGGACCGCCCCGTCGCCGACAAGCATTCCACCGGCGGCGTCGGCGACAATGTCTCGCTGATGCTGGCGCCGATTGCGGCCGCCTGCGGACTGGCCGTGCCGATGATCTCCGGTCGCGGCCTCGGTCATACCGGCGGCACGCTCGACAAACTGGAATCGATCCCCGGCTACACGATCAATCCTTCCGCCAGCCTGTTTCGTCGGACGGTGCGGGAGGCTGGCTGCGCCATCGTCGGCCAGAGCGCCGATCTGGTGCCCGCGGACCGGCGCCTCTATGCCATTCGCGACGTTACGGCCACCATCGATTCCGTGCCGTTGATCACGGCCTCGATCCTGTCGAAAAAGCTTGCCGCGGGGCTCCAGTCGCTGGTGCTGGACGTCAAGCTCGGCAACGGCGCGTTCATGACGGACCGGCCGGCCGCCGAGAGGCTCGGGCGGGCCCTGGTCGAGGTGGCCAATGGCGCGGGCCTGCGCACCACCGCCCTGATCACCGACATGAACCAGCCGCTGGCCGATGCCGTCGGCAACGTGGTCGAAGTCGAGAACTGCCTTGCCTTTCTCAAGGGGGAAAAGGCCGGAACGCGGCTCGAAGCCGTCGTGCTCGCGCTTGCGGCCGAGATGCTGGTGACGGCCGGAGTTGAGCCGGATGCAGCCGCGGCGCATGCGAGGGCGCGGCGCGCGCTTGCGGACGGCAGCGCCGCCGAAGCCTTTTCCCGCATGGTCAACCTTCTCGGCGGACCGCCCGACCTGCTCGACGGCGCAAGCCTAATCCTCGCCAGGGCGCCGATCATCCTGCCGGTGACGCTTGACGAACCAGGCTACCTGACTGCATGCGACACCCACGCTGTCGGAATGGCCGTGATCGAACTCGGCGGTGGCCGCACGAAACCGGAGCAGGACATCGATCATCGCGTGGGTTTCGACCGGCTGCGGCCGCTCGGGACATGGATCGACAGGGGCGAAGAGATCGGACGCGTGCACGCCCGGACGCTGGAGGAGGCAGCAGCCGGCGCCGCGCGCCTGCGCAGCCTCTATACGGTTGGCGAGGCGGCGCCGGGACCGGAGGATCCGATCGTCAGCCGGCTCAGCGGATGAGCCGCATCTGCGCGCCATCGACCTGGTAGGACGACAGCCCCTTCAGGAAGGTCATGCCGACGAGCATGCCAGACAGCGCCTTGTCCTCCAGCACCATCGCTCCGACGTTCTGTACGCTGATGGAACCGATCGCAACGCTGTCCAGCCGGACATAGGCTGCCCGCGCCTTGCCGTTTGCCGTTTCGACAGCGTAGCGGAAGTCGATGTCCTTGCGGGGAATGCCGAGGCGCTCGGCAGTCGAGAGATTGATCGCCACCATGCTGGCACCGGTGTCGATCATGCCCTTTTCCTTGCGGCCGTTGATCGTGAACAGACCGGAGAAATGGCCGGAGGCGTCCGCTTCCAGCGTCACGCCGCGATTGCCGGTGTAGCGCGCGGTCGACACGGGTTGGGCCTTTGGTACATCCGCCGCCTTTGTTTCCGACTGGGCCGGAAGATAGGTGCCGGCAAGGCCAGGCACATAGACGGCGGCAACGGCAACGGCGGCAACCACGAACAGACTGCGGGCGAACATGGGCATCTCCTTTGGGAAACACCCCAACTAGAACATGCCCGGGTTGATGGAACGGAAAAACCGCTCCCCCTGTCCCGATTTGCCACAACGAACCGGGCCCATGATTAACCGCGGGTTAACGCCGCTATTTCGTGCCGTACATCCGGTCTCCGGCGTCGCCGAGGCCGGGCATGATGTAGCCCTTGTCGTTCAGGTGACTGTCGATCGAAGCGGTATAGACCTTCACGTCCGGATGTGCCGCCCGGAAGTTCCGGATGCCCTCCGGGGCCGCCAACAGGCAGAGGAAGCGGATGTTCGTGGCGCCGCGTTCCTTCAATTTCTCGATCGCCGCGATCGCCGAGTTGCCGGTTGCCAGCATCGGATCGACGACGATGACCAGGCGCTCGCCCAGAAGATCCGGCGCCTTGAAGAAATACTCCACCGCCTCGAGCGTTTCGTGGTCGCGATAAACGCCGATATGCGAGACGCGGGCCGAGGGCACGAGTTCGAGCATCCCCTCGAGCAGGCCGTTGCCAGCGCGAAGGATCGAGGCGAACACCAGCTTCTTTCCTTCCAGGACCGGCGCGTCGATGACCTGAAGCGGCGTTTCGATGCGTTCGGTGGTCAGCTCCAGATCGCGCGTCACCTCGTAGCAGAGCAGCGTCGAAATCTCGCGAAGAAGCCGGCGGAAGCTGCCGGTCGAAGTGTCCTTCTTGCGCATGATGGTCAGCTTGTGCTGCACGAGCGGGTGATCGATGACTGTGACGCCGTCCATGACAAACCTTCCCCTAGTTCTGTATTGATCGCCCCTTTTTCCACGATAACGCCCTTGCCCGCAAGGGACAGGAGCAGTCTCAATGAGCTCATCCCCGATCGAGAGAAGCGTCGCTGGCGGCGTCAGAGGCGCGAAAGCAGCGCAACCCGCGTCGCCTCGTCGACGAAAGCCGCTTCGATGGCGGTCCGGGTCATTGCAGCGAGCTCGGCACCGGTGAATCCCATGACCTCGCTGGCAACGGCGTATTCGCGCTGGAGCGAGGTGTGGAAGAACGGCGGGTCGTCGGAATTGAGCGTGACCCGGACGCCGGCCTCATGAAGCCGGCGAAGCGGATGGGCGGCAAGATCGGGAAACACGCCGAGCGCGACGTTCGATCCCGGGCAGACCTCAAGCACGACACCTTCGTCCGCCAACCGGGCCACGAGCGCCGGATCCTCGATGGCGCGCACGCCATGGCCGATGCGGCTGGGACGGACATGGTCGAGCGCATCACGCACGCTGGAGGCACCGCACAGCTCGCCGGCGTGGATGGTGATCCCGAGACCGGCATCGCGCGCGATGTCGAACGCGCGGGCGTAATCGGCAACCCGTCCGATGCGCTCCTCGCCGGCCATGTTGAAACCGGTGACGAGCCGATTGCGGCAGGTCGCGGCATAGCGCGCCGCCCATTCGACCCGCTCCGGACCCTTGTGCCTCAGGCCGACGACGACCATGCGACATTCGATCCCCGTCCGGGCGTTCGCAGCCTCGATTCCGCGGCTGATACCGGCGATGTAAGCGTCGGCGCCCAGCCCGACCGCCTCGCCATGGTCGGGCGAAACGAAGAGCTCGCTGTAGACAGCGCCAGCCGCAGCGAGTTCGTCGAGATAGGTCTCGGTCAGCAACGTGTAGTCGGACTCGGTGCGAAACAGGCCCGCGACGGCATCGTAAGCGGCCAGAAAGCTCGTGAAATCGCGCCAGACGTAGGCGCCGTCACGCAGAAAATCACGGGTCTCGACCCCGTATTTCCTCGCCTGCGCCAGCGCCAGCAGCGGCGGCGCAGCCCCTTCAAGATGACAGTGCAGCTCTGCCTTCTTCAGCGACACGGTCACAGAAAGCTCTTTCCATAGGGACCGGGTGCAAGGCCCAGATGCTTTGCTATGGTTGCCCCGATGTCGGCGAAGGTCGTCCTGGTCTCCATCAGCCGCGACCGGATGCCCGGACCGAAGGTCAGGATCGGAACCCGCTCGCGCGTGTGATCGGTGCCCCGCCAGGTCGGATCGCAGCCATGATCGGCGGTGATGACGACGAGGTCGCCGGGGTGCAACTTGCGATCGACCTCCGGCAGGCGCCGGTCGAAAGCCTCAAGCGCGGCTGCATATCCGGCCACATCGCGGCGATGGCCGTAGAGCATGTCGAAATCGACGAAATTGGTGAAGACGAGGTCGCCGTCCTTCGCCTCGTCCATGGCCCGCATCGTCGCCTCGAACAGCGCCGCATTGCCGTCCGCCTTCGACAATCGGCCGATTCCCTTGTGCGCGAAGATGTCGCCGATCTTGCCGATGGCATGAACGGTGCGTCCCGCCTCGGTCAGGCGATCCAGCAGCGTCGGTTCCGGCGGCGGAACCGAGTAGTCGCGCCGGTTGCCGGTCCGCGTAAAGGTCGCCGGCGTCTCGCCGACGAACGGCCGGGCGATGACCCGGCCGATTCTGCCGCCGGGCCATTCGTCGAGAATGATCCGTACGGTCTGGCAGAACGACAGGAGCCGGTCGAGACCGAAATGGGCTTCGTGCGCGGCGACCTGGAAGACGGAATCGGTCGAGGTATAGCAGATCGGCTTGCCGGTTTGGATGTGCTCCTCGCCGAACCGGGCAATGATGTCCGTTCCGGAGGCGTGGCAGTTGCCGAGAATGCCAGGCACCTTGCCGAGTTCGCAGATCGCGGTGACGAGATCGGGGGAAAAGGCATCGCCTTCGGTGGGAAAGTAGCCCCAGTCGAACATGACCGGCGTCCCGGCGATTTCCCAGTGGCCCGACGGCGTGTCCTTGCCGCGTGAAATCTCGGTCGCGGCCCCGTGGTGTCCGAACACGCGGTCGGGCACGTCCATGCCGGCCGGAAAGCGCCCGGTCGCGGCGCGCGCGGCGTGCAGCAGGCCGAGGGCCGACATGTTCGGAAGCTTCAGCGGCCCCTGGCGCAGACCGGCCCGATCGGCCGCGCCGGCGGCGCAGAACTCGGCGATATGCCCAAGCGTATCGGCGCCATCGTCACCGAAGGCGGCAGCGTCCGGCGCCCCGCCGATGCCGAAGGAATCGAGTACGAATAGAAACGCTCTGGCCATCCGCCACCTGCCGAAATCGCAACAGTGCCCCCGCTGCCGGAAACCGGAGCAGCGAACTGTCGTGGAAATGACACAGAAAACGCCGTCCGCTCAAGAAAAATCAATTCTTCACGCATCCGGGCCATTGCGTGGCGGCATTCGCGGCCATCGTGCAGGAAATCGTGTCGCCCTTGCGAACGCGGCTGAGGCTGGTTCGCCGGAATGTCGGGTCTTGCAGACGCCAGGCGATCTCGCGGAGAAACAGCAGGTATTCGTATTTCATCGACAGTTCTGTCTGGACGTAGAATGATCTGCTCATTCTCATGTCTGCCGCCAGCGGAAACGGATCGCCCTTGGCGGGTGTGCTCCCGGTGGCGGCAGCATTCTGCCAATACCAGGCGACCGTGGCGGTGCCAGCGTCGTCCACCTGAACCCCGGTGACCTTGATACCAAAATCCTCGCTGGTGAACGGAGCGATGATGTTCAAGGCAATGTCGGTCGCCGCGCCCTCCATATCTTTCTCTACCGAGACGGTTTGGCCCTGCGTCAAAACGTCGGAGATCGTTGCCGAGGCTCGACCGACCTTGTTGAGGAACGACATGGCAACGGAGGTTTCGTAGGCGCCGATATAGGCGACGAGCAGCAGGGGGACTAGGATCGCGAACTCGACCGCGCCCACGCCCTCCCGCGCCGCCGCGAGGCGTCGCAACGTCGCCATCAGGTCGGCAAGGAAATGCGTCCGCTCGTCGCCGTGCACCGTCATTTATAGTCCTCGTTCTTGAACACAGCGGTTGCAACCAGTAACTGCTGGTTGACCGATGACGACTGCGGACTGTGAAAGGTTACCAGCCGCAGGTAATCAACGATGACGGGCCAAGTATAATAGGACCGTACGATGTTGATCGTTTCCTTCCCGCCTGGCGAGAACGTGTTGGGAAGAGGGTCCGGAATGGTGTTGGCCTGCCCGTTGAACGACGTGACGCTGCGCACGTCGATGTGCAGCCGCGACGGTATCATCACCTCCTCGGGCGAACAGGACAGCAGCACGACCAGTTCGTCGCAGAACAAGGCGCGAAACTGCTCCTTCGTCGTGTCTGTCGGGCGTCCCGTGTTGAAGGTGACCTCGCCCATCCGGATTTTGCGCGCCATCGCGTCGTTCGCGTTGAGCAGGACCTGCTCGGCAACATAGGCGACACAGGTTTCGATGATCGCAAACACGACACCGAGAAAGATGGGCGCCAGAATCGCGAACTCCAACGCTGTCGCACCCCGGCGATCACCGAGGAAACGCCTGAAGGACCCGGATTTCCTGCTTGTCCGCTTGCCGATTGTCAGCATGGTTGCGACACACCCTACGCCCGCATCGGCAGCCCGTCTCGACGGACCGCCGGATGCTTTGATCCACGCATCGCCGTACCGTCGCCCTCATCGGGTCACGGCAGGACAGCTTCGGCAATTTTAGTCATCGATTGTTTATTTTTCGTAAGCGGAGCCCAGGCTTTTTTAGCGGGCTCTCACTTATGTACAGCTCGGCGGCGCTGAACTGCCCGCGAGGGACCGTCAGGGCGACGGACGCGCGACGCGCTGCGCGTGCTGCTCGCAAATGGGGGTGCAGGAAAGCACCGAGCGCTCCGTCTGGCGGAACACCCGGACCGTGTTGCCTTCATCGATCGAAACGAGGATGCGCTCGTCGACGATCGCGTTGCCGTCGGCATCGAGAAGGACGAGGTTGGTGGTGCCGAAATTGCGGCCCGTCAGGACAATCGTCTTGGCATCGGCCACGGTCGCATCGGCGACATCGGCATTGCCGACGATGACCTTGCTGACCGGACGGTCGAGCTTGAGCACGCGTGCGTGGTCCATATAGACCCGCAGCATGTCGCTCTCCTCGGCACGGGCGGCGCCGATGGCAAGACATGCCTGTGAAAGCAGAATGCCGATGACCAGGCGCATGGCCCTGGAGGTGGCAAGTGTCCTGGCGGTTTCCATCCCGAATACCTTATAGCTGTCGCTTCCGTTAGCATCGCCGCGAATGGTGAACGAAGCCTTAACCTCGCTGCAATTGGCGAGATGCTGCCAAAGACGAAAGGCGCGCATTGCACCGCGATCCCATCGATTGCACCCTGCCCACGTCGATCAAGGAGCCTTGAGGGCTTGTTTACCACGATATCTGACAATCCGTATTAACGCGCCAGTAACCGCTTTCCTTAAGCAGGTGGCAATGCGGCGCCTGTAGGTTGCAGTCATCCGAACAACGGCAAACAGTTGTCGGACGTGCTGAACCCAACACTTGTGGATTTAGGAGAGTTCCCATGACCAAGATTTTCGCTCGCTTCCTGAAGGACGAATCCGGTGCGACCGCCATCGAGTACGGCCTGATCGCCGCTCTGATCTCCGTCGCGCTCATCGCCGGCGCCACCGCTCTCGGTGAGTCGCTGAACGAACAGTTCAATTTCCTCTCGACCACGATGGATGAAACGCAAAACTAAGCGATCGCAAACCGCCCACGGAGCGGTCCGACGCGACAGTCGAATCTTTAACAAAGGACCGTCTCCAAGTAGGCGGTCCTTTGTGTTTTACACCAAGCCAAGCATGATCAGCATTGACGCCTGGCTTCTGAAATCCTTAAGGGTCACGCGCTAGAGTTGGTCGCAAAGGGGAGAACGCCGTGACCGAAGCAGCCATCTTTGTCATCTTTCCGCTGTGTCTTGCGGTTGCGGCCCTGTCCGACTTCTTCACCATGACCATCCCGAACCGCGTCTCCGCGATCCTGCTGGCCGGCTTTGTTCTCGTTGCGCCGCTGGCCGGCCTGTCCCTGGCCGCGATCGGGTTGCACCTGCTTGCCGGCGGGATCGTGTTCGCCGTCTGCTTCGCGCTCTTTGCCATCGGCGTCATGGGCGGCGGCGATGCAAAGCTTCTGACGGCCAGCGCCGTCTGGTTCGGACTGACGCCGTCGCTCGTTGCCTATCTCGTCTATGTCTCGTTCTTCGGCGGCGTTCTCACGCTTGCGATCCTTTCCCTTCGCGGCCACGCCAACACCATCATGGCTTCCGGCCTGCCGTTGCCAAACCATCTCCTGACGCACAAGAAGATCCCCTATGGCATCGCCATCGGCATTGCGGGCTTCTTCGCCTATCCGTCTTCGCCGCTCATGCAGGCCGCCCTGGCCAACTTCCACTGAGAAGGTTGCGACGCCGCGGCACGGTTGCCGCTCGTCCGGTCATTCGGATCGCGCACGTGACGGCATTTTTTTTGACCGCAAGGGTGCCACTCTTCCTGAACTTGCACCAGCAACTGCGCATTTCTTCACGCGGCACCGGCCGGAAACGATCTGTTAACCAAGCTCTTAAGCAACTCATTAACCATAAATACACCAATTGATGGTCAATGTGACGTTACGCATCTCCGCACGTCCAGGGGCCAACCATGAAACCGGCGCGAATCATCATACTGGCAGTGGCCGTCCTTTCGGCGGGCGGCGCGGGCTATCTCGCGCTGCAGCTCGCCCGCGGCAAGTCCGTGGTTCAAAGCGAACCGGTGGTCGAGCGCGAACCGACCGTCAACGTCCTCGTCGCAACCCAGAGCCTTCCGGTCGGCTCGCGGCTGAACGCTGGTTCGCTCGGCTGGAGCGCCTGGCCGCAAACCGGCATCGCCGAAGGCTTCATCACCGACCAGAACCGGCCGGACGCGGTGGAGAAACTCGAGGGCGCGGTCGTGCGCATGCCGATCTTCAAGGGCGAACCGATCCGGCAGGAGAAGGTCGCCGATTCGAGCAGCAAGATCATGTCGTCGCTGCTTCCCGCCGGCAAGCGCGCCGTCTCGACCGAAATCTCCGTCGCAACCGGTGCCGGCGGCTTCATCCTGCCGAACGACCGGGTCGACGTCATCATGGTCCGTCCGGGCGACGCCGACATGAAGATCACCGAGACCATCCTCAGCAATGTGCGGGTGCTGGCGATCGACCAACAGATCGAAGAAAAGGACGACGGCTCGAAGACCGTCGTCGGCACGACGGCGACGCTCGAGCTGACGCCCGACCAGGCCAAGGTGATCACGGTGGCCCAGCAGATGGCCGAGCGGCTGCAGCTGGCGCTGCGAAGCGTCGCTGACGCGCAGGAACAGGACACCGAGGCCGCGGACTATCTCTTGAGCGGTGGTGACGGTGCGCCGATCATCCAGGTCATCAAATCCGGCGAGATCGTCAAATCGAACTCGCCCGGTGCCAACCAATGAAGCAGGAGCGCAACGTGCGTGGATTCGGAAAGAGATTTCGAGCTTCTGTCGCCGGCGGGATGACCTTCTGCCTCGCCTTTTCCGGCATGCCGGCGGCGGTGGTGACGGGCGGCAGCGCGGTCGACCTGGCGCAGGCGGCTTCGACCTCGCTCGTGCGCATCACCAATGCCGGTCCGGGCGCGCGCAAATCGCTGAAGCTCGGACTCAACAAGGCAATCGTCGTCGACTTGCCGACCGATGCCCACGACATCCTCGTCGCCGACCCGATGAAGGCCGACGCCGTCACCCGGACGTCGCGGCGCATCTATATCTTCGGCAAGGAGGTCGGCCAGACGAACGTCTTCATCTTCGGACCGAACGGCGAAGAGATCGTCAGCCTCGAGCTCGCCGTCGAGCGCGACATCGCCGGGCTCCAGGAGCACCTGCGCCGGTTCATCCCCGACTCCGACATCTCCGTCGAAATCATCTCCGACAACATCGTGCTCACCGGCACCGTGCGCACGCCGCAGGATGCGCTGCAGGCCGCCCGGCTCGCCGACATCTTCCTCACCGGCGGTGAAGCGACGACGCGAACCGTAACCGCGCAGGGCAACAACGGCGACGCGGCGATCTTCGGCGAAGACCGGCAACGCTCGCAGGTCGTCAACATGCTCAAGATCGACGGCGAGGACCAGGTCACCCTCAAGATCACGGTCGCCGAGGTCAGCCGCCAGGTGCTGAAGCAACTGGGCTTCAACGGTTCGGTCCTGGGCAACGACGGCGGCATTTCCTTCCGCAACCCCACCAATCTCGGCGGATCGGTCGACTGGGCCACCAATGCGGCCCTTACGGGAACGGTCGGCGGCACGGCGATTGCCAGCTATCTCAACGCCATGGAACAGGCGGGCGTGATGCGCACGCTCGCCGAGCCCAGCCTTACGGCCATTTCCGGCGAGGCGGCGAACTTCTATGTCGGCGGCGAGTTCCGCATGCTCAGCGAGCAGGGAATCAAGACGAACAAAGACACCATGGAAACCGAAGTCAGCCGCGATTACGATACCGTGGAATACGGCATCCGGTTGAACTTCAAGCCGGTCGTGCTGTCGGCCGGCCGCATCAGCCTGCGGGTCGATACCGAGGTGTCGGAGCCGACCCTCGAGGGCTCGGCCTCGCTGATCGGCCAGAAGGGAATTCCCGGTGCGACCGCGCTCAGCATCCGTCGCCGCCAGGCTTCCACCAGCGTCGAACTGCCCTCCGGCGGCTCGATCGTGATCGCCGGCCTCGTCAAGGACGACATCCGCCAGGCGATGTCCGGCTTCCCGGGTCTCTCCAAGATCCCGATCTTCGGCACCCTCTTCCGCTCCAAGGACTTCGTGCGCAACGAGACCGAAATGGTGATCATCGCAACACCCTATCTCGTTCGCCCCGTCGCACGCAGCGTGCTGAACCGGCCGGACGACAACTTCAACCCGACGAACGACGCCGCGAGCTTCTTCCTCGGCCGGGTCAACCAGATCTACGGCCGCAAGGAGGCCGGGATGCCGGTCGGAAACTATGCCGGCGCCGTCGGCTTCATCTACAAGTGATCGGGGAACGGACATGACCGCACGCATTCGCTCCAAGGGTCCGCTCGAAAGGCTCCGCCCAATGTCGCCCAACCGCGCCGTTCCGGCGGTCCTCGTTCTGTCGGCCGTGCTGCTTGCAGGCTGCGCCAACCGCGACGTGACGACGACCGCTTCGATCCCCGACGACTATCGCACCCGGCACCCGATCGTGCTGACGGAAGCCGAGCACACGCTGGATGTCCCCGTCGCTTCGGGCGATCGGTCGCTGACCCTCTCCATGCGCGACAATATCCGCGGCTTTGCCCAGGACTATGCGTCGAAGTCCAACGGGACCGTGCAGATCATGGTGCCGCACGGATCATTGAACGCCGGCGCCGCAGCCGTCCTGCGCAAGGACATCCGCGCGACCCTCGTCGCGGAGGGCGTGCCGAGCAAGCGCATCATCCAGACCAGCTATGGGGCCGCAGGCCAAGGCGACGCCGCCCCGATCCGGCTCGCCTTCGTCTCGACCACAGCCAAGACGAACCCCTGCGGCCAATGGCCCGAAGATCTGACGCTGAACACCATGGAAAACCGGCAGTACTACAATTTCGGCTGCGCAACCCAGGCCAATCTCGCCGCACAGATTGCCAACCCGATGGATCTCGTCGGGCCGCGCGGCATGACGCCGATCGACGCCGAGCGCCGCGCGACTGCAATCCAGGATTACCGCGAGGACGGTGCGAGATTCTAACGGACGCCAGAGCGGCCCGACGGTCAAGGATGGGACTTGAGAGATGACGAGTATCGAATACGGCTTTGAGCGCCAACCCGCCGACGTCTTTCTCGAGGACGGCGGGCACACCGGCCAACTCGATCATCTGCGGCCGCTGCCGCGCATTTCCATCCATGCGTTCTGCGAGAGCGAAGGCATGCTGCAGACGATGGAGCGCTGCGCCAGCGACCGCCGGATGGCCAAGGTGAGCCTTCGCATCAACAGCGGCAGTATCCCGGCGGCCGCCAACATGTTCGCCTCCGCGCCGACCCCGAACCTCATCATCATCGAAACGTCGACCGAACCGTCCGCCCTGATGACCGAACTCGCGCCGCTGGCCGAAGTTTGCGACCCGAGCACGAAGGTGGTGATCGTCGGCCATCACAACGACATCGCGCTCTACCGCGAGCTGATCCGCAATGGCGTATCGGAGTATCTGGTCACGCCGGTCTCCATGGCCGATATCCTCAACGCCATCGCCGCGATCTTCATCGATCCCGAAGCCGAGCCGCTCGGCCGCACGATCGCCTTCATCGGCGCCAAGGGCGGGGTCGGATCGTCGACGATCGCGCACAACTGCGCCTGGGGCATCTCCAGCCTGTTTTCGACGGAGGTGGTGCTGGCCGACCTGGACCTGCCCTTTGGCACGGCCAACATCAATTTCGATCAGGATCCGGCCCAGGGCATGGCCGAAGCCGTCTACACGCCCGAACGGCTGGACGAGGTCTTCCTCGATCGATTGCTGTCGAAGTGCTCCGAGCACCTGTCCCTGCTCGCGGCCCCCTCGACGCTCGACCGCGCCTACGATCTCGAACGCGGTTCGTTCCAGCCGATGCTCGAAGTTCTCCAGCGAAGCGCGCCGGTGAACGTGCTTGACGTGCCGCATGCATGGTCGGAGTGGACCCGCACACTTCTCGGCGAGGTCGACGAGGTGATCGTGACCGCCGTGCCTGACCTCGCCAACCTGCGCAACGCCAAGAACATGTTCGACGCCCTGAAGAAGCTGCGGCCGAACGATCGCTCGCCTCACCTCATACTCAACCAGGTGGGCATGCCGAAGCGGCCGGAGATTGCCCCCGGCGACTTCTGCGATCCGCTGGAGGTCCAGCCGATCGCGATCATCCCCTTCGACGCCCAGCTGTTTGGCACAGCCGCCAACAGTGGCCGCATGATCGCCGAAATGGACAAGAAGTCCCCGGCGGCGGAAACCTTCTCGCAGATTGCGCACATCGTGACCGGACGGGCGACGGTGAAGAAGCCCAAGAAGGGCGGGCTCGGCAAGGTGCTGGGCATGCTCGGCCGCAAATGACGCCCTGCCAGGGTCTTGAGAACTGGATGAAGCAGTATGTTCGGTAGACGCGGAAACGAAGGCTTTGGAAAGAGTGGTGGCCCAAGCGGCCATCCGCCGCAGGCCGCGCTGGCGCCTGCCCCTCTGGAGCGCGCGCCAGCAACGGCCGTGGTTGAACCCGTTCGGGAAACGGCGGCCCCGGCCCCTCCGCTCCATCAGCCCTCACCGATCGGCCGCAAGCGCACACAGCGAACGGAAGACTATTACGACACCAAATCGCAGGTCTTCTCCGCCCTGATCGACACGATTGACCTGTCGCAACTCGCCAAGCTCGACACGGAGAGCGCGCGCGAGGAGATTCGCGACATCGTCAACGACATCATCACGATCAAGAACTTCGCGATGTCGATTTCCGAGCAGGAGGAACTGCTCGACGACATCTGCAACGACGTGCTCGGCTACGGCCCGCTGGAGCCGCTGCTGGCGCGCGACGACATCGCCGACATCATGGTCAACGGCGCCGGCAAGACCTACATCGAAGTCGCCGGCAAGGTGCAGGAATCGGAAATCCGCTTCCGCGACAACGCCCAGTTGCTCTCGATCTGCCAGCGCATCGTCAGCCAGGTCGGCCGCCGCGTCGACGAATCGAGCCCGATCTGCGACGCGCGCCTGCCCGACGGCTCGCGCGTCAACGTCATCGCCCCCCCGCTTGCCATCGACGGCACCGCGCTCACCATCCGCAAGTTCAAGAAGGACAAGCTGACGCTCGACCAGCTGGTGCGCTTCGGCTCGATCACACCGGAAGGGGCGACGATCCTGCAGATCATCGGCCGCGTGCGCTGCAATCTCGTCATCTCCGGCGGTACCGGCTCGGGCAAGACGACCCTGCTCAACTGCATGACGCGCTACATCGATGCCGACGAGCGGATCATCACCTGTGAAGACTCCGCCGAACTGCAATTGCAGCAGCCGCACGTGGTTCGCCTCGAAACCCGCCCGCCAAACATCGAGGGCGAGGGCGAGATCACCATGCGCGACCTGATCAAGAACTGCCTGCGCATGCGGCCCGAGCGCATCATCGTCGGCGAAGTGCGCGGCCCCGAGGTGTTCGACCTGCTGCAGGCCATGAACACCGGCCACGACGGATCGATGGGCACGATCCACGCCAACTCGCCCCGCGAATGCCTGAGCCGCATGGAATCGATGATCGCCATGGGCGGCTACACGTTGCCTGCCAAGACCGTCCGCGAGATCATTGCCGGCTCGATCGACGTCATCATCCAGGCATCACGTCTGCGCGATGGTTCCCGTCGCATCACCCACATCACCGAAGTGGTCGGCATGGAGGGTGACGTGATCGTCACCCAGGACCTGATGCGCTTCGAGATCGAGGGCGAGGACGCCAACGGCCGCATCATCGGCCGTCATGTCGGCACCGGTATCGGCAAGCCGCATTTCTGGGATCGTGCGCGCTATTTCAACGAGGAACGGCGTCTGGCGGCAACGCTCGACATGATGGAAAAACCGGAATAGCCGAGGCTAAGATGTTCGGACTGGATATCACCATCGTCGCGATCATCGCCCTGGCCGCCCTGGCGGCCGGCGCCCTCGGATACGGGCTGCTGTTTTCGCGCATCGAAACCGAAAAGAAGTCGGAAAGCCGCGTCAACCGGGTGAAGGCGGCCGAAACCGACCAGAACAAGGTCAAGGCCGCTCGCGAGCGCATGCAGGAGATGACGAAGCGCCGCAAGTCGGTGCAGGATTCGCTGAAGGAACTCGAAAAGAAGCAGCAGGAACGGCACAAGAAGGCCTCGCCCAATCTCAAGGCAAAAATTTCGCAGGCGGGGCTCTCCGTGACACCGGTGCGGTTCACCCTCATGGGCGCGGCTTTCGGCCTCTTCATGATGCTCGCGTCGCTCGTGGCCGGAGCGCCGCTGCTGATCGCCGCCGGCGTCTTTGTCATCGCCGGCCTGGGCTTTCCGCGCTGGGCGCTGAACTTCATGGTGAAGCGGCGCATGAACAAGTTCCTCGAGGAGTTTCCCAATTCGCTTGACGTCATGGTGCGTTCGATCAAGTCCGGCCTGCCGCTCACCGATGCCCTGCGCCTGATCGCGGCCGAAGGACAGGACCCGGTCAAGTCGGAGTTCCGCCGCGTCGTCGAATCACAGCAGATGGGCCTGAGCGTTCCGGAAGCCTGCCAGCGCATGTACAATTACATCCCGCTGCAAGAGGTCAACTTCTTCTCCATCGTGATCGCCATCCAGAGCCAGGCTGGCGGCAATCTCTCGGAAGCTCTCGGCAATCTCTCCCGCGTGCTGCGCGAGCGGCGCAAGATGAAAGCCAAGATCAGCGCAATGTCGATGGAGGCGAAGGCGTCCGCGGCAATCATCGGCGCGCTGCCGCTGATCGTCATGCTGCTCGTCTACTTGACGTCGCCCGCCTACATGATGGTCCTCTTCACCGATCCGCGCGGCCACTTCATCCTCGGCGCCTCGGCGGTCTGGATGTCGATCGGTGTTCTGGTGATGCGCAACATGATCAACTTCGACATCTGAGAGGGAACGACGCAATGTCGGAACTGGCCAGCACGCTTACGAACCCCGACATCCTGCTGCCCGCTTTCGTCGCGATCGCAGTGCTGGCGACCTTCTACACGCTCGCAGCCCCCTATTTCGAAGGCGGCGATCTCGACAAGCGGATGAAGACGGTCGCGCTCGAGCGCGACCAGATCCGGGCGCGCGAGCGCGCACGGCTGAACGCAGAAATGCAGGGAAAGGGCTCGCTGCGGGCCCGCAACAACACCTCCGTGCGCCAGATCGTCGACAGACTGAACCTGCGGGAAGCCCTGGTGGACGCGGGCACGATGAACAAGCTGCGTCAGGCAGGCTACCGGTCGCAGAACGCGCTCAACATCTTCCTCTTCGCGCGCTTCGTCCTGCCGTTCGTGTTCTTCGCCGCCGGTGCCTTCTACATCTTCTATCTCGGTTATCTCGGCGACAAGCCGATGGCGATCCGCGTGCTCGCGGCGATCGGCATCGCCTATCTCGGCTTCTACGCGCCGAACATCTACATCTCCAACCGCATCTCCAAGCGGCAGCTGTCGATCAAGCGCGCCTGGCCGGATGCGCTCGACCTGCTGTTGATCTGCGTCGAGTCGGGAATTTCTATGGAGGTGGCGCTGCGCCGCGTGGCCGATGAAATCGCTGTCGCCTCATCCGAACTGGCGGAGGAACTGGTGCTGACGACGGCGGAGCTATCCTTCCTGCAGGATCGCCGGGTGGCCTACGAAAACCTCGGCACCCGCACCGGTCTCGACATCGTCAAGGCGGTCATGCAGGCGCTGATCCAGGCCGAGCGCTACGGCACGCCAATCGCCCAGGCGCTGCGCGTGCTGGCGCAGGAAAGCCGGGATACGCGCATGAACGAGGCCGAGAAGAAGGCGGCCGCGCTGCCGCCCAAGCTGACGGTGCCGATGATTCTGTTTTTCCTGCCGGTGCTGATCGCCGTGATCCTCGGCCCCGCCGGCATCCAGGTGTCCGACACCTTCTGATCTCACCGCCGTCCACGGTGGAGACTTGCGAAACGCTGCGAATGCGGCGTCGGCGCCGTTCCGGCGGCGGACGCAACGTCACGCGCCCTTTGTTCGGAAGTGGGTCGGCCCGAGTGGTGGTGCTGATGGGGCAGGCGTCAGTTCGTGTTGCCCTGCTCGTCCTTGGAGAGCTGTTTCCAGGCGTTCTGCTGCGAGAGCATTCCGCGCAGATAGGCGACGTTCGCTTCGGCCTGCTCGGCGCTGAGCTCCTGCCGGGCGATTTGCTCCGCCTCGGCGAAGCGGCCCTGCAGGCCGATGGTGAGAGCCAGGTTCTGCCTCACGCTGGAATCGGCGCCCGGCTGCTGCGCGGCCGAGCGTAGATAGGTCTCGGCGGTGCGAAGATCGCGCGCGAGCACGTAGGACATGCCGAGATTGGAAAGAACGGACGGCTCGTTCGGCTGCAGGTCGAGTGCCTCGCGGTAACGGGCACGGGCATCGGACGGACGCCCCAGTTGATCGAGGATCGCGCCTTCCGCCGATTTCAGGCGCCAATCCGGGCGGTCGGGGGTCTGCGCCCGCTGAATGGTGCCCAATGCTTGCTCGAGCCGGCCAGCCGCAGCCTGCGACTTTCCGTAGGCGGCGAGGACTTCGCGATCGGTCGGATGGAAGATCGCGACCTGCTGCATGACGGCCAGCGCCTGATCGTTGCGGCCGGTCATGCGCAGCAGGTTCGCGTAATTCAGGCCGGCCTGGCGGTCCTTCGGGTTTTTCTCGTAGGCCTTACCGACACTTTCCGCCGCGCGGCTGAGCTCGGTCGCGTTCATTTCGGTTACGGGCTTGGAGAGCTTGGGAATGGATCCCGTCTTCAGGTCGTCGCGCCCGCCGCCGGCGCAGCCTGCAAGCGTCGCCGTCAAGAGTGCAGTCGCGGCCAGCAGAAGCAATTTTCGGCAAGATGAATTTGCGTGCGCGGAGCAGAGCATGAATTTTCCCCAGTGCATCACTTGCGACGTATGAGGGACTCACGCCGCAATCCTCACGCCAGCAATAATCTGTTAACCCTAACAGACCGTTAATTCGCCGATTCCCGGACAGCACAGCAAAGGCTCTGCAATGGCCCCCTACCAGTTCATCGATCGCCCGTCCCCGTTCAACACGCGTGGCGGAAGGACGCTCCCGATCTTCGCAATCACCCCTGCGCATATCGAAACGGGCACGATCGAACCGATCGCGCTGGACTGGGCGAAGAAGGCGGGGTTCAAGGCCGAGCCTGGCTCGCTGCTGCTGATCCCGACCGATGACGGCCACCTCGGTGGCGCCCTTTTCGGCCTCGGAAAATCACCATCGGAGGCACCGTTCCTCGCCGGCAAGCTTGCGCGCACGTTGCCGGCCGGCGACTGGCACATCGAAACCGCGCCGCTGACGGCAAACCGGCTCTCGCTCGGCTACGGGCTTGGCAGCTACCGCTTCGAGCGCTACCGGGCCGCGACGAACGATGCGCCCACGCTTCTTATCCCGGCAGACGCGGATGCCGCCGACATCAAGCGCCAGCTCGCCGGGGTGTTCCTCGCTCGCGACCTGATCAACATGCCGACCAACGACATGGGGCCGGATGCGCTGGAGGACGCCTTCCGCGCGCTCGGGGCGCACTACAAGGCCAAGGTCACGGTGATCCAGGGCGACGACCTGCTGAAGGAGAACTTTCCGCTGATCCACACCGTCGGCCGCGCCGCCGCCGAGGCACCGCGGCTTCTGGAGATGCGCTGGGGCAAGAAGGGCCACGCCAAGGTGACGCTCGTCGGCAAGGGCGTGTGCTTCGACACCGGTGGGCTCGACATCAAACCGTCCGCCTCGATGCTGCTGATGAAGAAGGACATGGGCGGGGCGGCCAACGTCATGGGTCTGGCGCTGATGATCATGGACGCCAAGCTCAAGATCGACCTTCGTGTCCTTGTGCCGGTCGTGGAGAATTCGATTTCCTCCAACGCCTTCCGGCCGGGCGACATCTACCGCAGCCGCAAGGGCCTGACGGTGCAGATCGACAACACCGACGCGGAGGGCCGGCTGATCCTGGCCGATGCGCTGGCCCTCGCCGACGAAGACGAGCCCGATCTTCTGATCGACATGGCGACGCTGACCGGCGCCGCGCGTGTCGCGCTCGGCCCCGACCTTCCGCCGTTCTTCACCGACGACGAGGACCTGGCGGACGACCTGCGCGAGGCGAGCCTGTCCGTCGACGATCCGCTGTGGCGCATGCCGCTCTATATGGGCTACGACAAGGACATCTCCGCTCGCATCGCCGACCTGACCAACGCGCCGGCTGGCGGCATGGCCGGATCCATCACCGCCGCCCTGTTCCTGAAGCGCTTCGTCACGCGGACCAAGAGCTGGGCGCATTTCGACATCTATGGCTGGGCGCCGAGCGAACGGCCGCATTCGCCGGTCGGCGGCGAGGCCCAGGGGATACGGGCGCTTTATCATTACATAAAGTCGGTAGCCGGATAATCAATGCAGCCGTGGCCGCGCGGAAAACCGACGTTTGGCGCCGCGGGCGATACCAGCTCCCGACCCTTTCCTTCGCCGCATCGATACGATAGCGTAACGAAATTGCCCTATCTTGCTCGTCGGAGATTGTCGTGCTGGAACTGACGGCCTCGCAGGCGCTCGGCCTCTGGCATAGCGTGTCGTTGCAACAGGTACGGCTTGACGGAAGGGACCTGAGCCTGCGCCAGCTTGCGATCCTGCTCGAGATCTACCTCGTGCCGCCGCCCCATACGGTGCGCGGACTTGCCGCCAGGCTCGGCGTGACGAAACCGGTGATCACGCGCGCGCTCGACACGATGGGCGAGCTCGGGCTGGTGACCAGGGAGCGCGACGAGCGCGACCGCCGTAATGTTGTCATCAAGCGCACCATCAATGGCGCGCTCTATTTGGAAAAGCTCGGCGACCTGATCATCGCTCAGGGTCGGGCGCTGACACCGTGAGACCGCCATGAATGCTCTGCCCGACCGCCGCCTGAACGCCTATCGCCCCGATCTTGCCGAAGATGCGCTGCGCGAAACCGTCGACGCCCCTCGCTATACCGCCGGCACGCCGGCACGGGTCTCCGCGTCCGTAATCGGCCTTCGTCCCCGGCCCGACCTGACGGCCGGCATCGACACGGAGCTCCTGTTTGGAGAAACCGTCAAGGTCCTCGATCGCGCCGATGGCTGGGCCTGGATCAAGGCAGACTTCGACGGCTATGTCGGCTACCTGCCGGGAACGGCGCTTTCGGAGAACGGCAAGCCCGCAACCCACGTCGTCGCCGTCCCGCGCACCTTTGCCTATACCGGCGCGGACCTGCGTACGCCGCCGGCCTTCCCCCTGTCGCTCGGCAGCCGGATATCGGTCGTCGGGGAAAGCGAAACCCGGGGCACGCGCTATTTCACGCTGGAAGGGGGGCAGTCGGTCGTCGCGAACCATTGCGCTCCGGCAGAACGGCCGATTGCGGACGACTACGTGTCGGTCGCTCTGCGCTTTCTGGAAACGCCCTATCTGTGGGGCGGCCGCAGCGGGTTCGGCATCGACTGCTCCGGCCTCGTCCAGCTTGCCATGATGATGACCGGCCAAAAGGCCCCCCGCGATTCCGACATGCAGGCAAACGGCCTCGGCACCCCGATCGACCGCAGCGACCTGCGGCGTGGCGATCTCGTGTTCTGGAAGGGCCACGTTGCGATCATGGAAGATCCGGAAACGATCGTCCATGCCAACGGCCACACGATGAGCGTCGCGCGCGAGGGCCTTGAGGCTGCGATCGAGCGGATCGGCTGGCTCTACGAACGGCCGACCGGTTATCGTCGGCCGTGAGGCCAAGCGGGGTCAATAGCCGGCTTGGCGATCGACGACATGCTGCAGCGGCTGGCCGCTTTCCAGCCGCGATATCTGCTGCTCGACATGGGCAAACAGCGCCCTGACGTCCGAGGCTGCGGCCGCGTGCGGGGTCATGAACACCTTTTCATGTGTCCAAAGCCGGCTTTCGAGCGGCAGCGGCTCCTGCTCGAACACGTCGAGCGAGGCACCCGCGAGCGTGCCATCGTCGAGTGCTGCAAGGATGTCCGCCTCGACCTGGCTGCCGCCGCGGCCGGCATTGACGAAGATGGGGCCGCCCAGCGCACCCTTGCGGCGAAGTTTGGAAAAGAGAGCGGCGTTGAAGAGGCCACGCGTGTCCGCCGTCAACGGCAAGAGGCCGACGAGGATATCCGTCCGCGCCAGGAAGGCGTCCAGCCCGGCGGCATCGAAGGTTTCGATGCCGTCGATCTGCTTCATGCGGCGCGACCAGCCAACGACCTCAAAGCCCATGACGCGCAGCTTCGCCGCGGCATCGGATCCGAGCACGCCGAGCCCCATGATTCCGACCGTGACCTCCTTCGCCTCGGGCTGGGCTAGCTCGCGCCAGATGCGCTTGGCGTTCAGCGCCTCGTAGGCCTTGAACTGGCGCAGATGCAGCAGGCACTGCAGCACGACCCACTCGCTCATGCGCGTCGTCAGTGTCGGGTCGACGAAACGCACGACCGGCACCTCCGGCAGGCCAGGCAAGGTCATGACATGGTCCACCCCAGCCCCGCCCGAGAAGACCGCCTTGAGATCGTTTGCCCGTGAAAACAGGTCGGCGGAAGGCTTCCAGACCACCGCATAATCGATGCCCGACAGGTCGCGGGCCTTGTTCGCCGGATGGGCGAGATCGATCACCTCGCGGTCGGCGAAGGCTCCTTTCAGCGCGGTGGCAACCTCCTGGCGATCGAACTTCAAATCGATGATGACGGGGCTTTTGTTCTGCACGTTCAAACCTGCTGTATGTTCGGGAAATCGGCTACTGACGGATGACGTCTGATTTTACGGCCGCCAAGTCGAAGGCGGCGGCCATCAGGGCTTTGGTATAGGGCATCTCCGGCGCTTCGATGATCCGCGCCGCCGGTCCTTTCTCCACCACCTTGCCTGCCCGCATGACGATGATGTCGTTGGCGAGCGCGCGCACGACCTTCAGGTCGTGACTGATGAACAGGTAGGCGAGATTGTGCTTGGCCTGCAGGTCGCGCAGGAGATCGACGACTTGCGCCTGCACGCTCATGTCGAGCGCCGAGGTCGGCTCGTCCAGCATCACGAACTGCGGTTTCAGCACCATGGCGCGGGCAATGGCGATGCGCTGGCGCTGGCCGCCGGAGAACTCGTGCGGATAGCGCCAGCGGGTCGACGGATCGAGCCCCGTCTCCTCCAGCGCCGACGCGACCCGGCGGTCGCGCTGCTCGGCGGAGAGTTTCGGTTCGTGGATCTCCAGCCCCTCCGCGACGATGTCGGCCACCGACATGCGTGGCGACAGCGAGCCGTAGGGGTCCTGGAAGACGATCTGCATGCGGTTCCGGAGCGGCCGCATCTCCTTGAACGAGTAGCTGGCGATCTCCTTGCCGACGAAGGCGATCCTGCCCTGCGATGCAATCATCCGCGTCAACGCCAGGCCGAGCGTCGTCTTGCCGGAACCGGATTCGCCGACGACGCCGAGGGTGTGGCCCGCCTTCAGCGTCAGGTCGATGCCGTCGACCGCCTTTACATGGTCCACCACCTTGCGCATGAACCCGGCCTTGATCGGGAACCAGACCTTGACGTCGTCGGCCGCCATGATCACCGGTTTGGTCTCGTCCGGCGGCAGCGGCGCTCCCCGTGGCTCGGAGGCCAGCAGGTGGCGGGTGTAATCGTGCTGCGGGTTGGTGAAGATCTTCTCGACCGGACCGCTTTCGACGATCTTTCCGCCCGTCATCACGCAGACGCGGTCGGCGAACTTGCGCACGATGCCCAAGTCGTGAGTGATGAACAGCATCGACATGCCGTGCTCGTCCTTGAGCTTCTTCAGGAGCTCGAGGATCTGCGCCTGGACGGTGACATCCAGCGCCGTCGTCGGCTCGTCGGCGATCAGAAGCTCCGGCCGGTTCGCCAAAGCCATGGCGATCATGACGCGCTGGCGCTGGCCGCCCGACAGCTCGTGCGGGTAGGCGTCAAGCCGCTTCTCCGGCTCGCGGATGCCGACCTGGTTCAGGAGTTCGAGCGTGCGCGCCCGGGCCTGTGCACCCTTCATGGCCTGGTGCAATTCGAGGATCTCGCCGATCTGACGCTCGATCGAATGGAGCGGATTGAGCGAGGTCATCGGCTCCTGGAAGATCATCGTGATGTCGTTGCCGCGCACCGCGCGCAGCTCCGCATCCGAGGCGTACATCAGGTCGCGGCCCTTGAAGATGACGGCGCCGGATGGGTGGCTCGCCGCCGGATAAGGCAGGAGTTTCAGGATCGAATTCGCCGTCACCGACTTTCCCGAGCCGGATTCGCCGACAAGAGCAACCACCTCGCCGCGCGCGATCTCGAAGGAAACGCGATCGACGGCAACCGAGGTCTTGCCGCCCTGGTGGAAGGCGACCGAAAGGTCTTTGACGCTGAGGATCGGACCGGAATTCTGATCGTTCATGGCGGCGCTCAACGGAAGGTCTTCCTCGGGTCGAAGGCGTCACGGGTCGCTTCGCCGACGAAGATCAGCAGCGACAGCATCAGCGACATGATGGCAAAGGCGGTCAGACCCAGCCAGGGCGCCTGCAGGTTCTGTTTGCCCTGGGCGATCAGTTCGCCAAGCGAGGGCGATCCTGGCGGCATGCCGAAGCCGAGGAAATCGAGCGAGGTGAGCGTCGTGATCGATCCGGACAGGATGAAAGGCAGGAATGTCAGCGTCGCCACCATCGCGTTCGGCAACAGATGCCGCACCATGATCGTGGCGTTGCCGACGCCGAGCGCGCGCGCAGCATTCACATATTCGAAATTGCGCGCCCGCAGAAACTCGGCGCGGACGACGCCGACGAAGCCGACCCAGGAGAAGAGCAGCATTATCGACAGGAGAATCCAGAAGCCGGGCGGCAGGATCGCCGAGATGATCAAGAGAATGTAGAGCACCGGCATCGACGACCAGATCTCGATGAAGCGCTGCATCAAAAGATCGGTCCAGCCGCCGAAATAGCCCTGTACGGCACCGGCGGAGACGCCGACGATCGCCGACGCGATCGTCAGCGCCAGGCCGAACAGCACCGAGATACGGAAGCCGTAGATCGTGCGCGCCAGCACGTCGCGCGCCTGGTCGTCGGTGCCGAGCCAGTTCAGGTTGCCGACGATGCAGCCCGGGTCATCGGCCCCCAGCGGATAGCCGGAGCAGCGCTCCTCCTGACCCATCAGCCAGAAGGGTTTCGTCGGCGCCGAATGGGGGATGTTGGAGTTGGGGCTGCGATAGGAATAGCGGATCGGCGGCCAGATCATCCAGCCGTTCGCCTCGATCTCGTCACGGATGAAATCCGACTTGTAGTCGGTCTCGGCCAGGAAGCCGCCGAACTTTTCCTCCGGATAGTTCACCAGAACGGGAAAGAGGATTTCGCCCTTGTAGGAGGCGACGACCGGCCGGTCGTTGGCGATGAACTCGGCACAGAGGCTGAGGCCGAAGAGAACGAGAAAGATCCAGAGCGACCAGTAGCCGCGGCGGTTGGCCTTGAAGTTCTCCCAACGGCGACGGTTGGTCGGCGACAGCAACCCCTTCGGCGGCGCGCTGGTCGGCATCGAGCGGGTATCGGGCAGGACGGCCATCAGACGTCCCTCCGCTCGAAGTCGATGCGCGGATCGACCCAGGTGTAGATCAGGTCGGAGAGCAGGCTGACGAACAGGCCCATCAGCGAGAATATGTAGAGCGTGGCAAAGACGATCGGGTAGTCGCGCCGGACGACGGCGTCATAACCGAGGCGGCCGAGGCCATCGAGCGAGAAGATGTACTCGATCAGCAGCGAGCCGGTGAAGAAGGCCGAGATGAAGGCGCCGGGAAAGCCGGCGATGATGATCAGCATGGCGTTGCGGAACACGTGGCCATAGAGAACCTGGCGCTCCGTCAGGCCCTTCGCGCGGGCGGTGACGACGTACTGCTTCTTGATCTCGTCGATGAAGGAATTCTTCGTCAAAAGCGTCGTCGTGGCGAAGGCGGAGAGCAGCAGCGTGATGATCGGCAGCGTCATGTGCCACAGATAATCGAGCGGCTTCTGCCACCACGGCAACTGCCAGAAATCGTCCGAGACGATGCCGCGCAGCGGGAACCAGTCGAAGAAGGAGCCGCCGGCGAAGACGACAATCAGGAGAATGCCGAACAGGAAGCTCGGCACGGCATAGCCGACGACGATGACGCCCGAGGTCCACACATCGAAGCTCGAGCCGTCGGAAACGGCCTTCCTGATGCCGAGCGGAATCGAGATCGCATACGACAGGATCAGGATCCAGATGCCGAGCGAGATCGAGACGGGCATCTTCTCCTTGATCAGGTCGACGACGGCGGTGTTGCGGAAGAAGCTCTCGCCGAAGTCGAAGCGCAGATAGTTGCCCATCATCGTCAGGAAGCGCTCGAGCGGCGGCTTGTCGAAGCCGAACTGCTTTTCCAGCTTGGCGATGAATTCCGGATCGAGGCCGCGCGCGCCGCGGTAGCCGGACGACGTGTCCTGGGAGAAGTCCTGCAGCATGTCGCCGGAGCCGGACAGCCGGTCGCCGCCGCTCTGGCTGGTCAGGTCGGAAATCACCTGCTCGACCGGGCCGCCCGGTGCGAACTGCACGACGATGAAGGAGATCGCCATGATGCCGACGATCGTCGGAATCATCAAAAGCAGCCGGCGAAGGATGTAGGCGCCCATCAGCCGGGCCTCCGCTCTAACGCGGGTGCCATGCCGCCGTCTGTCGCCCTGTCAGCTTTCAATCCGCCAGTTCCTGATGCGTTGTACCGCCAAAAGCGGTGATTCGTGTCTCCCGCAATTTGGGGCGTGGCTCCGCTCCAAAGCAAGCTCTCATTCCGGCTTCACCTCGGTCGACCACCAGACGTCGGGAAACCCGAGGCCATAGGTCGGCAGTTCGGCGGGGTGAGTGATCCGGTCCCAATAGGCGATCGGTGCCGCCATGCGGTAGTACATCGGCAGGACGTAGTGATGGGCGAGCAGCACGCGATCCATCGCCCGCGTCGCCGCCACGAGCTCTTCCCGGTCCTTGGCGAAGATGACGCGGTCGATCAGCGCGTCGATCGCCGGATCGGCGATGCCCGCATAATTCCGCGAGCCCTCGCGCGAAGCCGACGACGAGCCCCAATAGTCACCCTGCTCGTTGCCTGGATGCAGCGTCTGCGCCCAGACGTACCAGGTCATGTCGTAGTCGAAGGACCGCAGGCGGTTCGTATACTGCGCCGGATCGACGGTGCGCACGCGCGCCTCGATGCCGATGCGCTTGAGATTGTTCGCATACGGGACGGCGACGCGTTCCAGCGTCGGGCTCGACAGCAGGATCTCGAAGGAAAGCGGCTCGCCGGTGTCGGCTTTGACCATCCGGTTGCCCTTCAGCACATAGCCCGCGTCCTTCAGCAGCGCGACCGCCTTGCGCAGGTTCTCGCGCGCCTTGCCGGGATCGCCACCCACCGGGTTCTCATAGGGTTCGGTAAAGACGCTCGGCGGCACCTTGTCCTTCAGTTCGTTGAGGATTTCCAGCTCCTTGCCCTCGGGCAGACCCGAGGAAGCGAGTTCGGTTCCGAAGAAGTAGCTGTTGACCCGCTTGTACTGGCCGTAAAAGACCGTCTTGTTCAGGTCCTCGAAATCGAACGCATAGTTCAGCGCCTCGCGAACGCGTTGGTCCTGAAACATCTCCTTGCGCATGTTCGGGACCATGGCCTGCATGATGCCGGTGGCGCGGTAGGGATTGGGGATTTCCTCGCGCTTCACCCGGCCGTCCTTGACGGCGGGAAAATCATAGCCGGTTGCCCAGCGGCTCGCCTGGTTCTCGAACCAGTAGTCGACATTGCCGGCGCGGAAGGCCTCGAACTCGACGTTGCGGTCGCCGAAGAAGGAATACTCGATCCGGCCGAAATTGTTCTGGCCGACATTGACGTTCAGGTCCTTGCCCCAATAGTCGTCCCGCAATTCGTATCGGATCGCCGAGCCCGGCGAGAAGGAGGCGATCCTGTAGGGACCGGAGCCCATCACCGGCTCGAGCGTCGTCTTTGAGATGTCGCGCTGCTTGCCGGAGGCGTCCTTGCCCTCCCACCAGTGCTTCGGCACGATCGGGAACTGGCCGAGGATCTGCGGCAGTTCGCTGTTGTTCTTCTCGTCGAAATGGAAGGTGACGTCGCGCTCGCCTGTCTTTTCGGCCGACGTGACGTGCTTGTAGTAGTTGGTGAAGAGCGGATTGTGCTCGACGACCTTCTCAAACGAGAAGACCACGTCTTCGGGGGTCACCGGCTGGCCATCTGCCCATTTCGCCTCGGCGCGCAGGCGGAAGGTCGCAGACGAAATGTCGTCCGGATAGGACACGCCTTCGGCAAGCAGGCCGTAGGAGGTGGTTACCTCGTCCTCGGAGGACTTCATCAGCGTGTCGAAGACAAGGCCGATGCCGACGGCCGCCTCACCCTTGGCCAGCAGCGGATTGAAGGTATCGAAGGTGCCGTCGTTCGAGAGCTTCAGTGTTCCGCCCTTCGGCGCGTTCGGGTTGACGTAGGCGAAATGGGCAAAGCCGGGCTGATATTTCAGCTCGCCGACCGTCGAAATTCCATGGCGCCATTGCGGGGCTGCATCCTCGGCCCGTGCAGGGGCAAGCAGGCATGCGGCGGCTACCGCAACGATCAAGCCTGAGAAAAACCAGCGCGGTCCCTGTCGCATGCCAAGCCCCTTTTTGTCTGTTGCCTATGCCCCTTGCCGGAAAGATTAGTCAAATTCCGGGCACGCCGCCATCAAAGCGGCAATTTTTTGCGGCCACCTGCCAAACTCAAAAATCCATTCATGCGAAAGCGCCCTGTGCTATTTCGCAAAGAACGATCGTCACGACCGATTCTGGACCATCAAATGTTGCCCATGCTCAAGCCGCTCCTCTTCCGTGCCGGTCTCAGCGCAATCCTGCTTTCGGCGATTGCCGCGCCGCTCCATGCCGAGGACCGGCCGGCCAAGGAACTGTTCGGGGCCAAGCGCCTGCCGGCCAAGATGGAAACGGCATCCTACGGCTCCTACGCCAAGGGCTGCATTGCCGGAGCCGTGGCGATCCCGGCGGACGGGCCCGGCTGGCAGGCGATGCGGCTGTCGCGCAACCGGCGCTGGGGCCATCCCGAGATGATCGCGCTCCTTGAAAAGTTCTCGCAGGACGCGCAGCAACTCGGCTGGCCCGGACTGCTGCTGGGCGACATCTCGCAGCCGCGCGGCGGACCGATGCTGTCGGGCCATGCCTCGCATCAGATCGGCCTCGATGCCGACATCTGGTTCACGCCGATGCCCGACCGGCGGCTTACTCTGCAGGAGCGCGACGACCTGCCCTTCACCTCGATGCTCGACAACAGCAAGTTCCTGACGGTCGATTCGCGCCGCTGGACTTCCACACACGCCCGGCTCGTCATGAAGGCGGCGAGCTATCCGCAGGTCGAGCGCGTCTTCGTCAATCCGGCGATCAAGAAGAAGCTCTGCGATACCTGGCAGGGAGACCGCTCGCTGCTCGGCAAGGTGCGACCGGTCTACGGCCATGACGCGCATTTCCACATTCGCATCAAGTGCCCTGAGGGTGCTGCCGGCTGCAAGCCGCAGGCGGCGGTTCCGGCCGGCGACGGCTGCGACAAGTCGCTTGCCTGGTGGTTCACCGACGAGCCGTGGGCCAAGCCGAAGCCGAAAAAGGACCAGAAGCCGGTCAAGCCGCGCGTCACGACATTGTCCGACCTTCCGAAGGCCTGTGCCGTCGTTTTGGCCGGGGCAGCGCCTGCGTCGGAGCAGGAAGTTACCTATGGCGGCGGAACTGCCCTGGCCTTCAACGAGCCGCAGGCACCCGACGACAGCATTGCCGCCGTGATCGCCGCCGACGCGGCCGAGCCTGCCGGCCTCATCCCCGTGCCCCTGCCGCGGCCATCGCTGCAATAGGGCCCACGCCAGCCCCGTCAGCAACGGGGTTCTCAAGGGTCAAACGGTCCGGTATAAAGTCGTCAAATCGATTTAAATACCGGTGCCGCCCGAGCCAGTCCGCCCATGTCCCATGGCATTGGAACCGTGCTCCGGCCGCGTTGCTGGTTTGGGCACCTGACAATGGCGGCGCAAGCTTGTGCACCCAATAGATATTCGAGACGAAACTGCAAGCGAGGCGCGAGATCCCATGGCAAAGTCGAACGATGGCGAGATCGCCCTCCCCTTTCCGATCCTGATCGGCGACATCGGCGGCACCAATGCGCGATTCGCGCTGCTGATCGATGCCTTTGCCGCGCCGCGGGAGTTCCCGACCATCCAGACCGCGCAGTTCGACACGATCGACGACGCCCTGCAGCGCTGCATCCTGGATACGACCTCGATCCAGCCGCGCTCGGCGATCCTTGCGCTTGCCGGTCCGATCCAGGGCGACGAGGTGCCGCTGACCAATTGCGACTGGGTCGTCCGCCCGCGCGAGATGATTGCCAATCTGGGCTTCGAGGACGTGCTGCTTGTCAACGATTTCGAGGCGCAGGCGCTGGCGGTCGCCTCACTGTCCGAGAGCGATCGGGAACAGATCGGAGGCGGAGCGGAAACCTATGCCGCCTCGCGCGCCGTCCTCGGACCGGGGACGGGCCTTGGCGTCGCCGGTCTTGTGCACGCCCAGCGCACATGGATTCCCGTTCCCGGCGAGGGCGGGCACATCGACATTGGGCCACGCACGGAGCGTGATTACCAGATCTGGCCGTTTCTCGAGCCGATCGAAGGTCGCATGTCTGCCGAACAACTGCTCTGCGGTCGCGGAATCTTGAACATCTATCATGCGGTCAGTGCAGCCGACGGGCGGGAGACACCGCTCGAGACGCCCGCCGCCGTCACCTCGGCGGCCCTTGCGGCAAGCGACGACGCGGCGGTCGAAACCGTGTCGCTCTTTTCCACCTACCTCGGGCGCGTCGCGGGAGACATGGCGATGATCTTCATGGCCCGGGGCGGCGTCTATCTCGCGGGCGGCATCCCGCAGAAGATTCTGCCGGCGCTGCGCCGGCCGGAATTTCGTGCCGCCTTTGAGGACAAGGCCCCCCACAACGAATTGCTCCGCTCGATTCCGACCTATGTCGTCACGCATCCGCTGGCGGCGCTTGCCGGCCTTGCGGCGTTCGCACGCATGCCCGATCGCTTCGGCGTCGCCACCGAAGGGCGGCGCTGGCAAAAATAGACCGGCTGCTTCCCGTCTAGCCAAGCCAGACTCGCCAAACGGGCCGCGACGCACTATAGAGCGCGCGAACGCCCTCGTGTCGGCAGGCACCGGGTAAGCTGCAGGAAAGTTGGTTTATTGAGCGACAAGAGCCGCACCGATCGTCACCTCACTGCCGAAACGATCACGAGCGTCCTGAAGCGCGTCATCGCCGAGAACGGGCGTGACCACATTCGCGGCTATCTGTTCGCGATCTTTTGTCTCGCCGTCGTCGCCGGATCGACCGCATTCACGGCCTGGATCATGGAGGCGGTCGTCAACGAGGCGTTCGCCAACCGGCGCGCGGATCTTGTCGCCTGGATCTGCGGCGCCATCCTGCTTGCCTTCATCCTGCGTGGCTTTGCTACCTACGGGCAGGCTGTCGCGCTCTCCAAGATCGGCAACAGCATTGTCGCACGCTACCAGCGGAGGCTCTATTCGCACCTGATGACGTTGAGCGTCGGCTTCTTCAGCGAGGCCCGTTCCGCCCGCCTTGCCGCGCAGATCAACCAGAACATCAACGGCATTCGCGACGTCCTCAACATGACCGTGACGTCGATCGCCCGCGACCTCCTGACCCTGATCGCGCTGATCGGGGTGATGATCTCGAAGGACCCACTTCTGACGGGGATCGTCTTCCTCGTCGCGCCGCCGCTGCTGCTGGGCCTGCGCTACATTTCCAAGCGGTTGAAGTTCGCGACGCGCGAGGCGGTGCTGATCAACAGCCACGTCCTCGGCGCCATACAGGAAACGATCCAGGGCATCACCATCGTCAAGGCCTTCACGATGGAGGAGCAGTTGCGGGCGAAGGTCGAGGGCATCATCGACCAGGCGGAGAAGCGGTCCAACCGAATTGCCCGCCTCTCCGAACGCACGGCTCCGATGACGGAAACCTTCGCCGGCGTCGCGATTGCCAGCGTGCTCGGCTACTCCGCCTATCAGGCCATCTACGGCGGCGTCCTGCCGGGCGCCATGTTCGCCTTCATTGCCGCGCTTCTGATGGCCTACGACCCGGCGCGCCGCCTTGCCCGCCTGCAGATTTCGTTGGAGCGCGCCGTCGTCAATGCGCGCATGATCTACGAAATCCTCGATATCGAGCCGCACCAGCGCGACCGTCCGGGCGCCGGACCGCTTCAGATCAGCAAGGCGCAGATCGAGTTCAGGACGGTGTCGTTCTCCTACGCCAGCAGCAAGCCGATCCTGAAGGACGTCAGCTTTGTCGCAGAAGGCGGCAAGACCACCGCTCTCGTCGGCCCGTCCGGCGCCGGAAAGTCGACAGTCATCAGCCTTATCCCGCGCTTCTACGATCCGGCGCAAGGACAGGTCCTGATCGACGGGCAGGACATTGCCCACGTCGAGAAACAATCGCTGCGAAACAACGTCGCCTATGTCTCGCAGCAGCCGTACCTGTTTGAAGGCACGATACGGGACAACATCCGCTACGGCCGCGCAGACGCCACCGATGCCGAGATCGAGGAGGCGGCGCGGCTCGCCTATGCCCACGATTTCATCCTCGAGCAGCCGCAAGGCTATGATACGCCCGTGGGTGAAAACGGCGCCACCCTCTCCGGCGGGCAGCGTCAACGGCTTTCGATCGCCCGCGCACTGGTGCGCAACGCGCCGATCCTGCTTCTGGACGAGGCGACCTCGGCACTCGACACGGAATCCGAACAGGCCGTGCAGAAGGCGCTCGAGCATGCCATGAGCGGGCGCACCGTCGTCGTCATCGCCCATCGCCTGTCGACGATCGTCAACGCGGACAAGATCGTCGTCATGCAGGACGGGACCGTCGTCGAGGAGGGCTCGCATGACGCGCTTGCCGCGCGTATCGACGGCCTCTACGCTCGGCTCCACAATCTGCAGGCACCGGGTGGGGCTCTGGAACCCGAAAGGAAAGCGGGCGAATGACGGCAGGGGACATGAAGCTGGTCGTGGTCGGGGCAGGCGGACGGATGGGCCAGACGCTCATCCGCGCCATCCATGCGATGGACGGGGCGGCGCTTTTTGCAGCGGTCGAGCGCCCCGGCTCGCCCTTCGTCGGCAAGGATGCCGGCGAACTTGCCGGCCTTGGCCCGATCGGCGTAACAGTGACCGACCGGCCGCTCGAGGCCTTCGTCGAGGCCGAAGGCGTGCTCGACTTCACCGCGCCCGCCGCAACCATCGAATTTGCCGGCCTCGCGGCCCAGGCCCGCATCGTCCACGTGATCGGCACCACCGGGTGTTCAGCGGACGATGACGCAAAGATCGCCGCTGCGGCCCGCCACGCCCGCATCGTCAAGTCCGGCAACATGAGCCTCGGCGTCAATCTGCTCGGCGTGCTCGCCGAACGGGCCGCGCGCGCTCTGGATGCCGCCGACTGGGACATCGAGATTGTCGAGATGCACCACCGCCACAAGGTCGATGCCCCGTCGGGAACCGCGCTTCTGCTGGGCGAAGCAGCCGCCCGCGGGCGCGGGATCACGCTGGCCGAGAACGCGGTGCGCGTTCGGGACGGCCACACCGGGCCACGCGTCGCCGGAACGATCGGCTTTGCCACCCTGCGCGGCGGTTCGGTCGTCGGCGAGCATTCGGTGATGCTTGCCGGCGAGGGTGAACTGGTGACCCTGTCGCACAGCGCCGCCGATCGGTCGATCTTCGCTCGCGGTGCGGTGAAGGCCGCACTCTGGGCGCGCAACAGGAAGCCTGGCCTCTATTCCATGCTCGACGTGCTCGGGCTCAACTGACATCCCAACTTCCTCGAGGAGCAAAGACCTTATGAGCGGAACCCTTGTCCTTGTTCGCCACGGCCAGAGCGAATGGAACCTGAAGAACCTCTTCACCGGCTGGCGTGATCCGGACCTCACCCCGCTCGGCGTCGAGGAGGCCAATGCCGGCGGCAAGGCGCTTGCCGACTACGGCATCAAGTTCGATATCGCCTACACGTCCGACCTGTCGCGGGCGCAGAAAACCTGCCAGATCATTCTCGACAATGTCGGCCAGCCAGAGCTTGAAACGATCCGCGACCAGGCGCTCAACGAGCGCGACTATGGCGATCTTTCCGGCCTCAACAAGGACGACGCCCGCCAGAAGTGGGGCGAGGACCAGGTGCATGTCTGGCGCCGCTCCTACGACGTTCCGCCGCCGGGCGGCGAAAGCCTGCGCGACACCGGCGCGCGCGTCTGGCCCTACTACCTGACGGATATCCTGCCGCGGGTCCTGCGGGGGGAGAAAGTCCTGGTCGCGGCCCACGGCAACTCGCTGCGCGCCCTCGTCATGGTTCTTGACCGGCTGAGCAAGGAGCAGGTGCTGAACCTCAACCTCGCGACCGGCGTTCCCATGGTCTACAAGCTGAATCCGGACTCCACCGTCGCCTCGAAAGAAGTGCTGGGCGACATGTCCGGCGCGCATTGAGCGCTCATCCCGCATCCGGGAGACACGCTGGCAAGCCCGCCGATGTTTCGGCGGGTTTTTTCTACAAGCGGAGCCGGACGCGATCTTGCCGGTCAATGCCTTCGGGCCAGCCGTCCAGCAACCGCCAGCGAGGCGGTTCGGACCGCGTCGTGGACGACATGGCGAAGGCGCACCGGAGACTGCGCCGCCGTCTCCAGTAGCTCGTTCAGTTTCTGCCCGATCGTGTCGATGGAATAGTGCCGCTCGACATATTGGCGGGCAAAATCGCCAAGCGACCGCCTCTCCTCTGGCGACTCGAGCAGACGCTTCAAGGCAGCCGTCAGGTGCTTGTTGCTCGGATCCCCGTCGCCAAGGCCATACATGCCGTTGAAGGTGAAATACTCTTCCGTTTCCGGCGAGAAGAGATCCGCAAACCCATGTTCGCCGACCACGATCACGGGCTTGGAGAAGGCCATGCCGCGCATCGCCGATCCGCCCATTCCCACGACAATGTCCGCGGCCGCATAGCCGGGGCGAGGATCCAGCAAGGCCCCCGAGAAGATAATCGCTTCGCGTCCAAGCTCTGCGTTCACCCCCCTGGCATACCCTTCCAGATCGCTCCTGGCGGTGCCGTCACCGACGATCGCAAAGCGAAGGCGGGGGTCCGACCCGAGCGCGCGCACCGCGTCCATCGTTCTTCGGATGCTTTCCGACTTCATCCAGTCCGTCAGTCGGCTCACCGTGACCACCAGCACATCCTGCTCGGCGATGCCAAATTGCTTGCGGAACGCGGTCGGATCGATGACGTCGGGCGCGTTGAGCCGGACATCGACGGGCGGAACGATCAGTTCCGCGCGTCGAAAGCCCGCAGCACGCGCCTGATTGACGAGATCGGGTGTCCCGAAGGTGGTCAACGCCCTCTTTGGCAACAGGCTTGGCACCACCATCGACATACAGGTCACCACGACGGGAACCTTGCGGTACAGCTGTATCCCAAGGAAGGCGTCCAGCCATTGGGGCCAGTCCCAGACGTGGACGACGTCCGGCCGCTCCAACCGTATGATCTCGTCGATGACCCGCATGCGCGCCACCGACGGATGCGACTTTGTGTCGGGCAAAGGAAGGAAATTGATGCCGGCACTATCCAGCAGATCCTGCATTGGGCCGGCGCTTGCGAAATAGCTCACCTGATGGCCGCATGCGTCACGCAGATATGCACTGAGCTCGATCGCATTGACCTGGGTGCCGCCGACCTCAAGACGATGTCCGAAAATCAGAACCTTCATGCCGTTCGTCCTGCTGGAGCTGAGCGCAAGCCATGGCGATACGCCGGCCGCGTTGAGACCGCATAAGGCTGACCGAGCGGCCCCCTCGCGTCCACTAGAACAAAGTGTTTAGACAAATGCGGCCGATGGCAGGCAGCCATTTCCCGCGGTACCTCTTTAGGACACGGCCGTACGTCATTTTTTTCCTTTACGGATTTGGCGAAAAGAACTCTCCTGAATCGCAAAGAAGATCGGGGGCAGAACCGACAAACAAGACAATTCGGACACGATCATTATCGCGAAATCTCTTTCGAGATCTGCGTCAATCTGGATAGTGGGGTCCTGCACGACATGATTGCATCTAGCGTCACGCTGGGAGAGGGTGTCGTGATACATCACCCTGAACTGGTGAACCTCTATGGCTGCACAATCGGCGCCGGTTCGCGCGTCGGGACATTCGTGGAAATCCAGAAAAACGCCGTGATCGGGCAGAACTGCAAGATCTCCAGCCATTCCTTCATTTGCGAGGGCGTGACGCTGGAAGACGGGGTCTTCATCGGCCATGGCGTCATGTTTACCAACGACCTCCATCCGCGCGCGATCAACCCCGACGGAAGCCTGCAGTCCGATCGCGACTGGCAGATGATCCCGACGCTCGTCAGGCGTGGCGCCTCCATCGGCAGCAACGCCACAATCCGGGCCGGCGTGACGGTCGGCACGGGTGCGCAAGTCGGTGCCGGCGCCGTCGTGACCAGGGACGTGCCCGACTATGCGGTTGTTGCGGGCGTCCCGGCGAGGGAGATCGGCCGCGCCAAGGACGCACCGCTCGAGCTCCCTTCCTCCAGGAGAACGGTATGATCGGCATTGCTGTGATCGGTTATGGATACTGGGGACCGAATCTGGTCCGCAACATCGCGGACATCCCCGATGCCCGCCTCATCTATGTGTGCGACCTGCGAAAGGATCGGCTTGCCCCCGTCGAGGCTCGCTATCCGACGGTGGCGGTCACCGACGATATCGACGAGGTCCTGCGCGACCCGCGCGTGGATGCGGTCGCGATCGCCACGCCGGTTTCGACCCACTTCAAGATCGCCATGAAGGCTCTGATGGCGGGACGGCACGTGTTTGTCGAAAAACCCATGGCCGCGACGTCCGAGGAGGCGCGCCGCCTGGTCGATGAGGCCAACCGCCGCGGCCTCAAGCTTGCCGTCGACCATACCTTTGTGCACACCGGCGCGGTTCGCAAGATGCGCGAGATCGTCGAGGATGGTCTCGGCGACATGTACTACTACGACTCCGTCCGGGTGAACCTGGGACTGTTCCAGCACGACGTCAGCGTGGTCTGGGATCTGGCCGTGCACGACCTGTCCATCATGGACTATGTGCTGCGGGAAAAGCCGATCGCCGTTTCGGCGACCGGCATGAGCCATGTCGTCGGCGAGCCGGAAAACATCGCCTATCTCAATCTGTTTTTTGAAAGCAAGCTGATCGCGCATGTCCACGTCAATTGGCTCGCCCCGGTCAAGGTGCGCCGGACGCTGATCGGCGGCAGCAGCAAGATGATCGTCTATGACGACCTGGAGCCGAGCGAGAAGATCAAGGTCTACGACAAGGGCATCACGCTGAACGGCGGGACCGGCAACGGCGACGTGTACCAGATGCTGGTCGGTTATCGCACCGGCGACATGTATGCGCCGCAACTGGACATGACCGAAGCGCTCGGGCGCGAATTGCGCCAGTTCGTTTCTTGCATCGAACACGACAGTCAGCCGACCACGGACGGTCTTGCGGGCTTGCGCGTCGTTCGCATCCTGGAAGCCGCGACCCAATCGCTCGCCCAACGCGGGCGGGTGGTGGACCTCGAGCCGGCAAGGATGATCGCATGATCCCTTTCCTGGACCTGAAAGCGCAATATGCCGCGATCAAGCCGGAGATCGACCGTGCGGTCCTCGACGTGCTCGCCTCAGGACAATACGTGTTGGGTGACGAGGTGGCGCGCCTCGAGCAGGAATTTGCCGACTATTGCGAGACCCGGCACGCGATCGCGGTAAACACCGGCACAAGTGCCCTGCATCTGGCGCTGCTTGCCGCCGGCATCGGACCGGGCGACGAGGTCATAACCGTGCCCCTCACGTTCGTCGCGACCGTGTCGGCGATCTGTTACACCGGTGCACGGCCGGTGTTCGTGGACGTCGAGCCGGTCACGCTGACGATGGACCCGTCCCGGATCGAAGCGGTGATCACGCCACGAACCAAGGCCATCATGCCGGTTCATCTCTATGGCCAGATGGCGGAGATGGATGCGATCAATGCCATCGCCGAGCGCCACGGTTTGGCGGTGATCGAGGACGCATGCCAGGCGCATGGAGCCGAGTACAAGGGACGTCGCGCGGGCAGTGTTGGGGTGTCCGGTTGCTTCAGCTTCTATCCGGGCAAGAACCTCGGAGCGTGCGGCGAGGGCGGCATGGTTGTCACCAGCAACGATGAACATGCCAAGACCATGCGCATGCTCCGCGACTGGGGCCAGGAGCAGCGCTATCATCATGTAATGAAGGGGTTCAACTACCGCATGGATGGCATCCAGGGTGCCATCCTGCGCGTCAAATTGAGGCATCTGGAGGCCTGGACACGGGCGCGCCGGGAGCATGCCGCTCGCTATTCGTCGATGTTCGCCGGCTCGACCGCCGTCCGCCCCCTCGTCGAGCAGGCCGACCGGCGTCACGTCTATCACATCTACGCCGTCAGGTGCCGGGATCGCGCCGCCGTGCAGCGTTCGCTTCAGGCCGACGGCATCCAGTTCGGCCTCCACTATCCGATACCGGCCCATTTGCAGAAGGCGCATGCAGACCTGGGCCATCGGGTCGGCGATTTTCCGGTCTCCGAGGCCGCTGCTCACGAAATGCTGTCGCTTCCGATGTATCCCGAGCTGTCGGCGAAGGCGATTGCGCGCGTCGTCTCGGCAGTGGAGCAAGACGCCTATGTCGGTTGATCTCAAATCCCTCCCAAGACTCGTACGGGCAGTGCATGGCAAGAGCGACCGGATCGACGATCCGCCCTACCACCATCAACTGGCCGAAGAGCTCAAGGCGATTTACGGGCCGGCTGGCCTGATCGAACTCTACGGTCGATTTTCGACGGGAACGGGATTCGTCGACGGCCTGATGCGCAAGGTCATCTGGCAGGCGCTTGCGCGCCAGTGCGGCACCGACCTGCGGGTCGCCAGCGGCGCCGCCTTCAAGCATCCCGAGACCTTTGAGATCGGTCACGGCGTGCATATCGACACCCAGACCTACCTTCAGGGCCGCCATGACGGAACCTGCGTCATCGGCAACAAGGTCTGGATCGGGCCGCAGGCCTATCTCGATGCGCGAGATCTCGTTCTCGAGGACTATGTCGGATGGGGCCCGGGCGCCAAGATTGTGGGCTCCACCCACACCGGTGTCCCGCACGACCTGCCCATCATCGCGACCGATCTGGAAATCCGGCCGGTGCGCGTCGGCGCGTGGGCCGACATCGGGGCGAACGCCACACTCCTTCCGGGTGTGCGGATCGGCAAGGGCGCCATTGTCGGGGCCGGAGCGGTGGTCGTGAACGACGTCGAGCCCTTCTCGGTGGTGGCGGGTGTGCCGGCAAGGTTCCTGCGCTGGAGGAAGGATTCCGACTCGACGGCGGCAACACCATGAATTCGGGGAGTGGGCCATGAAAGACCAACGGATTCTGATCACCGGCGGCGCCGGTCTGATCGGTTCTCACATTGCCGATCTTGTCGCCCTGGAGCGGCCGCGGGAAATCCTGATCCTCGACAATTTCGTTCGCGGCCGCCGCGAAAACCTGGCGCAGGCGGCATCGATCCTGCCGCTGACGATCATCGACGGCGATATTCGCGACCGCGCGTTGCTGGCGGAACTGTTCGCGGGCGTCGATGTCGTCTTTCATCAGGCCGCCATCCGCATCACCCAATGTGCGGAAGATGCGCGGCTGGCCTTCGACGTGCTGGCGGCCGGCACCTTCGATGTGCTCGAGGCGGCGGTCAAGGCAGGGGTATCGAAGGTGGTCGCGGCCTCGTCGGCATCCGTGCTCGGTCTTGCCGAGAGCTTTCCGACGACGGAAGCTCACCACCCGTATAACAACCGCACGATCTACGGAGCGGCCAAGACCTTCAACGAGGGGCTGCTTCGCAGCTTCGCGGAGATGTATGGCCTGCGCTATGTCGCATTGCGCTACTTCAACGTCTACGGCCCGCGAATGGACGCCTACGGCGCCTATACGGAAGTGATGATCCGCTGGATGGAAAGGATTGCCGCCGGTCTGCCGCCGATCATCCACGGCGACGGGCTGCAGACGATGGACTTCGTGCATGTCCGTGACATCGCCCGCGCCAACGTGCTTGCGGCAAAGTCCGATGTGACGGACGAAGTCTTCAATGTGGCCAGCGGCAGCGAGACCAGCCTGCGCGACCTGGCGCGGATGCTGTCCCGCGTCATGGGGGGAGCTTGCGAGCCGCAATTCCAACCAGCCCGAAAGGTCAATGCGGTGACACGAAGGCTTGCCGATACGAGCAAGGCGGAACGTCTCCTCGGCTTCAGAACGCAGATATCCCTGGAAGACGGGCTGCGCGAGTTGGTCTCCTGGTGGCGGCAGGAAAAGGCCCTGGCGGACGGAGGAGAAGCGGCATGACCCCGACAGGCACGCAGATTCCGGTCGCCAGACCCTTTCTGGACGAGCAGGAGACGGAGGCCGTCCGACGCGTCGTGTTGTCCGGGTGGCTGACACAAGGGCCGGAGGTCGAAGCGTTCGAATCCGAGTTCGCCGCTTTCGTGGGCGCCAGGCACGCCTGCGCCGTATCCAACTGCACGACCGCGCTTCACCTGGCGTTGCAAGCCGTGGGCGTGGGCGCAGGCGACGAGGTCATCACCGTCAGCCACTCCTTTATCGCCACGGCCAACGCCATCCGTTACTGCGGCGCGCTGCCGGTCTTCGTCGACATCGAGGCGGGTGGCTTCAATATCGACCCGACCCTGATCGCGGACGCCATCACCCCCCGGACAAAAGCGATCCTGTGCGTTCACCAGATGGGCATGCCCTGCGATCTCGCCAGCATCGTTGCCATCGGCAAACGTTTCTCGATCCCGGTCGTGGAGGATGCGGCCTGTGCATCGGGCAGCGAAATCCTGTGGGACGGGCAATGGGAGAAGATCGGCAAGCCGCGCGCCGATATCGCCTGCTTCTCGTTCCACCCGCGCAAGCTTCTCACCACCGGCGACGGCGGCATGCTAACGACCGGCAATTCCGAGTATGACGCGAAGTTTCGCCTTTGGCGCCAGCACGGAATGAGCGTTCCCGACACCGTCCGGCACGGCTCCAAGCGGGTGATCTTCGAGAGTTACCCCGAACTTGGCTACAACTACCGCATGACGGACCTTCAGGCCGCGATCGGGCGGATCCAATTGCACCGGTTGCCGGGCTTCATTGCGGAAAGACGGCGGCTGGCCGAGCGGTACCGCCAGCAAATTGGCCAGATTGCCGGTTTGGAGGCGCCCGTGGAACCATCGTGGGCGCGCACCAACTGGCAGAGCTATTGCGTCCGCTTGCCGCAATGGCTCGATCAACGGGATGCGATGCAGTTGCTCCTCGACCGCGGCATCTCCACCCGGCGCGGCGTGATGACGATCCACCGCGAGAAGGCCTACGCAGGCGATCATACGCATCGCGTGGCGGGATCCTTGGCGCGCAGCGTGGCGGCGCAGGAAAACGCGATCATCCTGCCGCTGTTTTCGCAGATGACGGACACCGACGTGCTGACGGTCGTCGACGCGCTGCAGGACGCGGTCGAGACCCTTGGTTCCCGGCCGCTGAAGGCCGGCCAAGCGCACTGAGCCCGCCTTCCGAAAGCGCGAACCAATCTTGCACCCGCTGCGTCCGGCATCCGCTGGACATTTTTTCTCATTCTCACATTCCGCCGCACGCACCCCTGCTGTCGCAGAGGTCGACGGCGTCAGGGCGATCGTGAGAATGCGCGGATCGGCAAGGGCAAGGCACTTGCCGGCAGCAGGCTGAACAGGCTCCTCAGCGAGTAATAGCTGCTCAAGAGGGTCGCCAGGCCGCCGAGCGTCATCGCCTGCCACGCGGGCAGGATCAGCGTGGCCAGAAACACGAAACCTGCCGCGGCGAGGAAGATGATGCCAAGCCTGTAGTTGGCGGAGGACCAGCGAAAATCCGTCAGGCGGCGGGCAACGACATAGACGAGACCGGTGTGCCAGACGTACAGGCCGAAAAAGGCCATCCCGGCGCCTATCGGCCCGACATACGCGACCAGCAGCCAGGCCAGCCCGACGTGCACGAATGTCGCGGCGACCTCCGCCCAGAAAAAGACCGCGCGGGTCCCCTTTGCCAGCATGATGAACCCCATCGGCCATGAAACGATCCGCAGCATCATGCCGAGGCAGATCCAGCGCAGGATCGCGGCGGCGGGATGGAACTCCGGGGAATAGAACAACCACATGGCCAGCGGCGCGAGCGTCAACGTGGCTATGACGCCGGGGCCGGCCAGCAGAAGGCTGATCTGTGTCTGTTCGTTGACAAGGCGGTTGCAGGCAACGTGATCGGTGGCGATCGCCGTCAGCCGCGGATAGAAGTCCGCGCCCATCGCCTGCAGGATGAAGCCGGCATAGAGCCCGCCCAATGCCCAGGCCGCCTGATACAGGCCCGCGGCAGCAACGCCGTCGTTGTGCAGCACGATCAGGCGGATGGTGTACGAGGCGCCGAACATCAACAGGCTGCTCGTCATGAAGACGAAGCCGAGCTTCATGAGCGAGGCGATTTCCTCGCCAAGGCCGCGTGTCGACATGGCCGGCCGGGCCACCTGCAGGCGTCGGCTGAACCACCACGATATGCACAGCATCGCGAAGGCCGAGACGACGATCGAAGGCGCGATGCCAGCGGTCCCGAACACGTAGACGAGGGCGATCGTCGCGACGGTAGCGCAAAACCCCGACAGCACGTTGATCCATGCAAGGTTCGCGATATCCCGCATCCCCTGCACCAGCGCGAGCTGTCCGCCGGCGATCAACTGGAAGAAGATCGCGAGCGAGAGCATCGTCACGCCCGCCGTATGCTGGAAGTCGCCGAAGGTCAGGTTTGCGACCGGGCGCGCGAGGGCGGCAAGCAGCAGCGCGCCGATCACCCCGAGCACGACCGACGTTCGACGAAGGGCGGTTGCCGTGCGGGCGATCCGGTCGGCATCGCCGGTACCGGCGGCTTCGGCGATCTGGCGAACGCCGCTGGCCTGGACCCCGACGCCGGCAAGCGCCTGGGCCAGGTCAACGATGGAGGTGTAGAGGCCCATCTGACCGACGCCTGCGGGCCCGAGCAGGACAGCCATCGCCTTGTTGCGGACGATGGAGAAACCGACGTTGACCATCGACGAGCCGCCGATCATCGCCATCGATCGGAGGATCTGGAAGTAAGACTGCCCTTCCGCCGGGGATTCCTGTGATGCCATGATCGCTCGGACGTCCGGTTCAGGCGCCCGTCCCTTGAGACTGGTTGCGGTAGTCGGTCTCCAGAATGCGCCGCACGACCACGTCGGTGCTCAGCTGCCAGGGCGGCGCGCGCCAGCCAAATGTCCGCTCGAACCGGTCGCAGCAGAGGCGCGAGTTCAGCGGTCGCCGGGCTTTGGTCCGGTATTCGGTCGTCGCAATGTCCTTGACTTCGGCGCTGGGGCCGCCGAGATCGGCGCTGGCGCGAAAGACATGGCGGGCAAGACCAGCCCAATTTGTCTCCCCCTCCCCCGCGACGTGATAGATGCCGTACCGGTCTCGGGCGGGATGGGTGGCGACAAGCAGAATGGCGGCTGCAAGGTCCAGCGCGCTCGTCGGATTGCCCCACTGGTCGGCCACGACCGCGATCACGCGACGCTCCGCGGCAAGTCTCAGCATCGTCCGGACGAAATTGGTGCCAAACGGACTGTAAACCCAACTGGTTCGCAGGATAATGTGGCGAGGGTTGGCACTTGCAACCGCATGTTCGCCTCTGAGCTTGGTGTAGCCGTAGACGGTCTTTGGTTCGGCCTCGTCGCCCTCCCGGTAGGAATGGGCCGATTCACCGGAGAAGACGTAATCGGTGGAGACATGGATGACGGGCACCCGCAGCGCCGCTGCGGCCTCCGCGACGCAAGCTGCCCCGACGACGTTGACCTGGTAGGCCTGATCCCGTTCGTCCTCCGCCCGGTCGACGGCCGTATACGCGGCAGCCGAGACGACGATGTCGGGTTTCGCGGCGAGGATGGCGCGGCGAACCGACGAGGGATCCAACAGATCGAAGCCGGGACGTCCGACGCGGACCAGGCTGACGTCGGGCATGTCGGCGGCGAGCTCGACCAGGCTCGTCACCAGTTGACCGCGCGTGCCCGTCACCAGGATCTTCATCGTCCGGCAGCCCGTCTGCCCGAGCGATCGCTGCAGGCGTTGTTGCGGACGTGCGCGAAGTTCGTCGCCCCGCAGTTCACCGCCTGCACGGCTGGGCCGTGTTCAATGATGGTGGATCCTGCGGCGGATGGAGCGCTCATGCCTCCGGCTCCTGCGACGCGACGAAGGGTTCCGCCCGCGCCAGCGGCGGGGCGCTGCGATCCTTTTCGGAAAGCTGGACCTGCGAGGCCGGAAGCGGCCATTCGATGCCGATATCCTCGTCGTCGTAGCGGATCGTCCGTTCGTGGGACGGAGAATATGGGTTGGTGACCTTGTAGATCACTTCGGTTTCCGGCTCGAGGGTGAGGTAGCCGTGCGCGAAGCCCTTGGGCATGAGAAGCTGGTTCCAGTCGGCCGCGGAGATACGGATGCCGCACCATTTGCCGAAGGTCGGCGAGCCCTTGCGGACGTCAACGGCGACATCGAAGATCGCGCCGCGAACCACCCGGATCAGCTTGTCCTGGGCATAGGGCGACAACTGGTAATGCAGGCCGCGCACGATGCCGCGGGCGGCGGAATAGGAATGGTTGTCCTGCATGAACTGCAGGTCGATGCCCAGGTCCGAGAGCTTCTGCGCGTTCCAGGTTTCGGAAAAGAAGCCGCGGTCGTCACCGAATTTTCGCGGCCGAATCTCCAGCAGACCGTCCAGTGCCAGCGGCCGGATCTCAAGACTCATCCGACGCGCTCCTCAACCAGTCGAAGCAGATAGTCGGCATAGGCGGTCTTGCCGAGGAGGCCGGCGCGCTGCCGGACTGCCTCCGGCCCGAGCCAGCCATTTTCAAGCGCGATCTCCTCGGGGCAGGCGATCTGAACCCCTTGACGCCGCTCGACCGTGCGCACGAAGGACGATGCGTCCTGCAGGCTGTCGTAGGTGCCCGTATCCAACCAGGCATAGCCGCGCCCGAGCTGGCACACATTCAGGTCGCCGCGGGCAAGATAGATGTTGTTGACATCGGTGATCTCCAGTTCGCCGCGCGCGGACGGTTCGATCGAGCGGGCGATATCAACGACATCGTTGTCGTAGAAATACAGTCCGGTCACGGCCCAATTCGACTTCGCGACGGCCGGTTTTTCCTCGATCGCGATCGCTCTGCCGGTCGCCTTGTCGAAGCTGACGACGCCGTAGCGCTCCGGATCGTCGACGTGATAGGCGAAGACGGAGGCGCCGCTCCTGCGCGCCGCCGCCTGTCGGCAGATGGCGGGCAAGCCATGGCCAAAGAAGATATTGTCGCCGAGGATCATCGCGACGTTGTCCCGCCCGATGAACTGGCGACCGATGATGAAGGCCTCGGCCAGCCCGTTCGGATGCGGTTGCCTGGCATAGGACACGTTCAAGCCGAAGTCTGAACCGTCGCCGAGCAGGGCCTGGAAGCAGGGAAGGTCGCGCGGGGTCGAGATGACCAGGATGTCGCGAATGCCCGTCAGCATCAGGACGCTCAGCGGGTAGTAGATCATCGGCTTGTCGTAAATCGGCAGGATCTGCTTCGATACCGCGATGGTAAGGGGATAGAGGCGCGTGCCGCTCCCCCCCGCCAGTATGATTCCCTTCATCGCTGCCATCCCTCTCGTGGGTTTCGTCCGGCGGGCATCCGAGCCAGATCCGACTTCGGCCGTGTCATTGGCTGGCCTGATCCGCGCGCGTTCCGTCCGCCGTGGCGCTAGTCTCTTCAGTGGGTTTCGCGGCCGGGCGGAACACGCGGACGACGTCACCCGGCTGCAGTTCGGTTGTCTCGGTCGCCGGAAACTCTTCGATCTTGCCGTCGACGCGCCGTGAAACCGTGTAGGTGGGCGCGACCGCGACGGTGGAGGCAAGGTCGGCGGGCTCACCGCCAAGCAGCAGTTTCCGCCTCGTGTCACGCCGCAGCTGCAATTGTTTCAGGATCCCCTTTTCCGTCTGGAGCTGGGCGGCGACATCGGCGTTGCGGTTGTCCGCGAGACCTTCAAGGTTGCGCGTCGCCTCGGCGATGTTCTGGCGCGCCCGCATGATGGCCGTGACCATGTCGAGCCTCGAACCCTGATAGCTTCGCAGCGTCCGTTCCAGATCGGTCTGCCGTGACGGCAGGAGAACGCCGCGTTCGACCATGGGCTTTACCGTCGTGAGTTCCTTTCGGACGGAATCGATATCCTCGTCATTGCCGGCGATCTTCTTTTCCAGCGTATCGATCTCCTGGGACATGAGTTGGCGCAACTCCGCGTAAGAACGGGACTGGCGGGCCACGACGGCAGCCCGCGTCGCAAAGATCTGCTTTTCCTGATTGAGTGTGGCGGCGGCCAGCGCGGTGTTCTGGTCCGGCGGCAGTTCGAAATGAAAGTCCTTGGCATCGGCCATCTCGGCTTCGAGCCGAGCGAGTTTGATCGTGCTGCGCAGGATCGAATCGTCGAGCTCCCGCAACTCGCCGCCAAGCTCGGCCTGACCGCGCGAACCGATCAGTCCGTCGGTCGGCCGGTACTCGCCGCCGGCCATTGCCAGCGACTGGAGAACGGACAATCCAGGGCGAAACTTGTACTCTCCCGGTGCCGCCACATTGCCGACCACATAAATGGGCGGGTATTCGACGATCGTTATCGACGCTTCCGGCCTTTCGACCAAGCCGATTTTGGCCTGAAGCTTGGTGGCGATTTCGGCTGCGAGCCCGGCTTCATCCAGGTCGCCGACCTGTACGACGCCAAGAACGGGCAATGATAGCGTGCCCTCCCCGGAGACCTGGAACTCGCCACCAAGTGCACCCCAGCTTTCGTAAACACCCTTCGTCGGCATCCACTGGACGATGCTCAGCTTGATTTTCGTCTGCGGGACAATCCTGGCCGCGAGGGCTGCGGGGGCTGCGCCGACGCCGGCCAGGGCAAAAACCGTCACAACCACCAGCCCAACCCGCAGCGGTCTACAGCAATGCCAGAACGTGGCGAGCATGTAATCTCTCCAACCTGTAACGTCGGGACGGCATGACAGCGGCGACGCGGCTTGCCGATGCCGCACGGCCGCAAGGTTCAGTGTGCAAATTATTGAAATATTGAGAAGGGGAAGGATCCCGCCAGCGCTTCATCAATTTTGGTGAAGGTGTACATGGCAGGCCTAACCGGATCGGCATTCCGGCGCTTGTCACGGCTCCTGTCAGATCGATGGTCGGTGCCGGCATAGCCGAGGCGGATGCGCAATCCGCCTCGGCTCCCTAGTTGGGCGGTAGGTGCGGCCAACGCCTAATTCGTTCGGATGAGCGCACTCGCACGTCCTTTCCATGGACTTTGCCCTTCGACCCATGACTCAATCCTTTTGCGCCGTCGCGGTCATTTTCGACGTGCGGTAAGGTTCTGCGGGTGGTCGCGAGTGCGTCCGCTCCGCCGGCAGTGACGATTGCCGGCCGATCGAGCCGCGCGGGTGAAGGACATGGTGCTTTTGGACGGGAACGATTACGCCGATGCGGGAGTTGGCGCGGCTGGTGTCAGGGGCGGGCCTGAGCCGCGGCGGGTCATGCTGATCCTGACGAACACGGGAAGTGTGTCGAAGCGTCTCATCGACGCGGTCGAGCGGGAATTTCCGTGGGTGGTTGTCGAACAGCTGGAGCATGTCGGCGCCGCGTGCCGCGAGTTCTCCCATCCCGTTGCCTTGATCCTGGTCGACGCCGCAATGATGCGGGAGGCCGAAGCGGCCTCGGCGCTGCTGATGCGGATCCACCCCCACGCCTTGACCGCGGTCATCGAGCCCTATGACCGACCCCCGGCGACCTCGCTTGCCGCCGTCGTCGACTCGCCGCTCATCCGCAGTGTCTTGCCGATGGATCTGCGGCTCGATGTCTGGCTGTCGATCATACGGCTGATGTTGTGTGGCGGCGAATACCTGCCGCCGGAGTCGATCTTTCAAACGCGCTCGGGCGACACCAGCTTGCCCCACCTCGCACCTTACGGCTCGCAGCAAGGGCAAGGGCAACGACGGACCGACAGGACCGAACTGACCGCCCGGGAGCTACAGATCCTCGAAATGGTCTCCCGCGGCCTGCAAAACAAGCTGATTGCCGCAGAATTCGGCCTCTCCGAGCACACGGTCAAGATCCATCTGCACAACATCATTCGCAAGCTCGGCGTCCATAACAGGACGGAGGCGGCCGCCCGATACCGCAGCACGCAACATTTCGGCACATCGCGGTGACTGAGCAGGAGTTCCGGCCGTTCGAGATCTCAGCGACGGCGTCCTCGCGACATCGGGCCTGAGAGTGCCGGGCGTAGTTCTCGGCGCCTGACGCCGGCTGGATCAATTGACAGTCTCGGGGCGCTCATGCGACCGATGGACCCGTTCAGCAACCAGCCCATCGGCCCGAAGATGTCAAAGACGACCCGCGCGACCCAGGCACTGGCCAAGGCCGGTGTATCGTTCTCCGTCCACGCCTATGATTATGATCCATTGGCCGAGAAGGTGGGTCTGCAGGCTGCAGCCGCCCTTGGGGAGACGCCGGACCGGGTGTTGAAGACCTTGATGGCGGAAGTCGATGGCAGAGCTGTCTGCGTGATCGTGCCCTCCAACTGCGAGGTCAGCATGAAGAAGCTGGCCGCAGCTTTCGGCGGCAAGTCGGCAAGCATGATGAGACCGGCCGACGCGGAACGGCTGACGGGCTATCACGTCGGCGGAATCAGTCCCTTCGGGCAGCGCAAACCCGTTCCGACCGCGATCGAGGAGCAGGCTTTGGCGCATGCGAACGTCTACATCAACGGCGGCCAGCGGGGTCTGCAGGTGCGGCTCTCCCCCATGGACGCGCGCGATGCGCTGAAGGCGATTGCTGCGCCGGTGGTGGCCTGAAGCGCGTTGCGCCCTTCCAAATCCCTGCAACGCTTCAGATTCTTGTTCTTTTGCATGTCTTTGTTCGAAACGGGCTCCGCTTTCCGGCACAGGCGCGGACGCCGAAGTTCGTTTTTTACCGCAGCCGCAAAAGGAGCGCTGCCAGCGTCGCCGCCTCAGCCTTGTCGAGCTTTTCACCGATGTGCGCCTGTATGGATCGGCCGTAGACGCTCCACATGTCGGCGCGGACAGCGCGGCCTTTTTCGGTGATCACCACCCAGCGGCCACGGCCATCCTGATCGAAGGTCTCCCGCCTGACCAATCCCTCCTTTTCAAGCCGATCAATCAGGCGCGAGAGATTGTACTGCGCAAGCAGTGTGCGTTCCTCGATTTCGTAGGGACGCAGCCGTCCGTCGGTAGCGCGATCCAGCTCCCAGAGAACGTCGTACCATCCCAGCGGTGGCTGGTCTGCGACGCGCAGGTCTTTCTCCATGGCCGCGACCAGGCTTCGCTGCGCGCGCATCAGTTCGATCCAGGCACGGGTGATTTCGACGGAGGGTGTGGGGGGCGGGCTTGTTCTCTGGGGCATAAATGCAATTACATCTATCTTGACGCCGTGCGCAAGCGGAGTTATATGCAGATGCATCTATAATGCGGAGATACGATATGCAACAGCACACACTGACAGGCTACGGCACGGCGCTGCTGCGCGTGAGCCTCGGCGCCATGTACCTGGCCCACAGCATCTTGCTGAAACTGCTCACCTACGGTCTCGATGGCACGGCGGGCTATTTCTCCTCGATCGGCCTGCCGGCGTGGCTGGCCTATCTCACATTCGCGGCGGAAGCTGCCGGAGGCGTCATGCTGGTGCTCGGCATCTACACGCGCGCGGTCGTGCTCTCGCTGGTGCCGGCGCTGGCCGGGGCGATCATCTGGGCCCATGGCGCCAATGGCTGGGTTTTCACCGCGCCGGGCGGCGGTTGGGAGTATCCGCTGTTCCTGATCGCTGCGTCGATCGCCCAAGCCCTGCTCGGCGACGGCGCGTTCGCCCTTCGGCCCTCACCCAAACTGGCCGGCGTCCCTGCACACTGACCCACTTCAAGGGAGCACATGATGATCGAAAGCACATTCACCCTCATCAGCCATCATTTGTGCCCGTATGTTCAGCGCGCGGCGATTGCGTTGATGGAAAAGGGCGCCAAGTTCGAGCGTGTCAGTATCGATCTGTCGGCCAAGCCCGACTGGTTTCTCGACATCTCCCCACTCGGCAAGGTTCCGCTCTTGCGGATCGACGGCGCCAGTGGGAGCCGGGTGCTTTTTGAAAGCGCGGCGATCTGCGAATTTATCGATGAGGCGTTGCCAGGGCCGCGGCTGCATCCAGCCGACCCTTTCGTTCGGGCACGTCACCGCGGCTGGATGGAATTCGGTTCGTCCATTCTTGCTGATATCTGGGTGCTGGAGACCACCACGGACGCGCGGGCCTTCGCGACGAAGCGGCAATCCCTCGCCACGAAATTTGCGCAGATCGAAGCGGAGCTGCAGGACGGCCCCTTCTTCGCCGGGCAGCATTTTAGCATCGTCGACGCCGTCTTCGCGCCGATCTTCCGGTATTTCGATGTCTTCGATGCAATCATCGACCACGGCATTTTCGATGGACTGGCGCGCGTCATTGCCTGGCGGCGCGGCCTTGCGGCGCGTGCGAGCGTCAAGGCTGCGGTCGCCGCCGACTACCCTGAAAGGCTCATGGCCTTCTTGCACAAGCATGACGCGATCCTGCTTGCTGCGCCAGGCAACCGCCCGATGGCGCGATCGGTGCGGTGACATCCGACGGTCGCGTCGTCTCACCGCCGGCCTGTCAATGGTGCGCCGGTGCGCCTTCATCGCCGACCTTCTGTTTTGCACAATTCCGTCCTACAAGAGGGCAACGAAACCGAAAACAGCAGGAAAACCGATGAACGCACCGCTTCGCAACGCAATCACCCCGGTCGACCCCGTCAAGCTGGAAAAGCTCGCTGAGGTGGCTGTCAAGGTCGGCCTCCAGCTGCAGAAGGGGCAAGACCTGGTGATCACCGCGCCGATTGCCGCGCTGCCGCTCGTGCGCCTCATCACCAAGCACGCCTACATGTCCGGCGCCGGCCTTGTCAGCACCTTCTACGCCGATGAGGAAGCGACGCTTGCACGCTATCGCCACGCGCCGGATGAAAGCTTCGACCGGGCGGCGGGCTGGCTCTATGAGGGCATGGCGAAGGCCTACTCCAATGGCGCCGCACGCCTTGCGATCGCCGGCGACAACCCGATGCTGTTGTCCTCGGAGGATCCGGCCAAGGTGGCGCGCGCCAACAAGGCCAACTCTCTCGCCTACAAGCCCGCACTCGAGAAGATCGCCAATTTCGACATAAACTGGAACATCATTTCCTATCCGAGCCCGTCCTGGGCGATGCAGGTGTTTCCGGACGCCCCGGAAGAGGTGGCGGTCGAGAAACTCGCCAATGCGATCTTCGCCGCGTCACGGGTCGATGTCGCAGACCCTGTCGGCGCCTGGGCGGCGCACAACGCCAATCTGCACAGCCGCTCGGCCTGGCTGAACGGCGAGCGCTTTGCAGCCCTTCACTTCCGGGGTCCCGGCACCGACCTGACGGTGGGCCTTGCTGACGGTCACGAATGGCATGGCGGCGCCTCGGTCGCCAAGAACGGCGTCACCTGCAACCCCAACATTCCCACCGAGGAAGTGTTCACGACACCGCATGCGCTGCGGGTCGAGGGTCATGTCTCGAGCACCAAGCCGCTTTCGCACCAGGGCACGCTGATCGACGACATCCGCGTCCGCTTCGAGGCGGGCCGCATCGTCGAGGCGCACGCGGCGAAGGGCGAAGCGGTCCTGGCGAAGGTGCTCGACACCGACGAAGGCGCGCGCCGCCTCGGCGAAGTGGCGCTGGTGCCGCATTCCTCACCGATCTCGGCGAGCGGACTTCTGTTCTACAACACGCTCTTCGACGAGAACGCCGCCTGCCACATCGCGCTGGGGCAATGCTATTCCAAGTGCTTCGTCGGCGGGGCGGACCTGTCCCAGCAGCAGATCCAGGCGCAGGGCGGCAACTCGAGCCTGATCCATATCGACTGGATGATCGGCTCCGGCCAGATCGACATCGACGGCATCAGGGCCGACGGCGGCCGGTCGCCGGTGATGCGCGCCGGTGAATGGGTCTGAGGTGCTGATGCGGACGATCGGCGTCATTGGCGGCGGGGGCTGGCTGGCGGGGGCGTTGTTGCGGCCCGCGCTTGCCGATGGCATCATCCGCCCGGAGCGTTTGATCCTCTCCTCCCGTTCGGGTGACATGTCGGGCTTCGACGCTTGGCCGCGCATCCGGGCGACGACCGATAATGCCGAGCTTGTGGCGGCCTCCGATATCGTCATGCTCTGCGTTCGGCCGAACGATCTTGCCGAGCTTTCGCTCGACCTTTCCGGGAAGCTGGTCATTTCCGTCGTCGCCGGTGTCACTATGGATGTGCTGGCGCGCAGCTTCGGTGCCAGGCGGATCGTACGCGCCATGCCTAATGCCTGCGCCGAGCAGCGGCTCTCCTTCACGCCCTGGTTTGCCACCGACAGCGTGTCAGACGACGAAGCGCATTTTGTCTTTCGCTTCTTTTCTGCCTCCGGTCGGGCGCATGGGATCACCGAGGAGGCGCAACTCGACTACTTCACCGCGTTAACCGGTTCGGGGCCTGCGTTCCCGGCGCTGTTTGCCGATGCGATGATCCGCCATGCGATCGGCGCAGGCATCGCCCCGGACACGGCGGTCGCCGCCGTGCGCCAGCTCTTCATGGGCGCCGGCGTCCTGATGGCCCAATCGGAGACAACGCCCGCCGAGCTTGTCGATGTGTTTCTGGACTACCAGGGAACGACGGCCGCCGGCCTAACCGCGATGATCGAAGCCGACGTGGGCTCGGCGATCTTCAAGGGGCTTTCGGCCGCACGGCGGCGCGCGGCAAAGGGCCTGGCGGCGTTGTGACGTCATTCAAAAAAAATACGGCAACGCCGGATTGACCGGTGCGATTGCGAGTCCTAGATTTAGAATTATTCTAAATTAATGGGCTCGCAATGATCACCCGCCTTTTCAGTCCCGCCAAACGGACCCTCGAATCACTCAGCGAACAGGAAATTCTGGCCCTGGCCATATCGGCGGAAGAGGATGACGCTCGCATCTACCTGGCTTATGCGAATGGCCTGCGCGACAGGTTTCCGCATACGGCGAGCATGCTGGACGCCATGGCCAAGGAGGAGAACGAGCACCGGCGCAGGCTGATCGACATGCATGTGACGCGGTTCGGCGACACTATTCCACTGGTCCGGCGCGAGTACATCAGAGACTTCCCGAAGCGCAAACCCGACTGGCTGGTTGCGCGAATGCCGGTTGAGACGGTTCGCGCCAACGTCAGGGCGATGGAGGAGGCGGCACACCGCTTCTATCTCGAAGCGGCGGCGCGCGCGACGGATGCGTCGACCCGCAAGCTGCTCGGCGATCTCGCGATGGCGGAGAAGGGGCACGAAAGCAAGGCGCGCCTTCTTGAAGAAAGCGACGAAGGCAAGGCCGCCTTCTCCGAGGAGGCGCATGTCGAGCGCCGTCAGTTCATCCTGACCTACGTGCAGCCGGGCCTGGCCGGCCTAATGGACGGTTCGGTCTCGACGCTCGCGCCGATCTTCGCGGCCGCCTTCGCCACGCAGGACACCTGGCAGACCTTTCTGGTGGGGCTCTCGGCCTCTGTCGGCGCCGGGATCTCGATGGGGTTCACCGAGGCGGCCCATGACGACGGCAAGATTTCGGGGCGGGGCTCGCCGGTCAAGCGCGGCTTTGCCTCCGGCATCATGACCGCGATCGGCGGCCTCGGCCACGCATTGCCCTACCTGATTCCGCATTTCGGCCTCGCGACCGGCCTCGCCGTCGCGATCGTTTTCGTTGAACTCTGGACCATCGCCTTCATCCAGAACCGCTACATGGAGACGCCATTCTGGCGGGCGGCAACCCAGGTCGTCCTCGGCGGCAGCCTTGTCTTTGCCTGCGGCGTTCTGATCGGCAATGCGTAGGATTGGCGCGGGGCGGAAGCCGGTCCGCCTCACGGACCGGCACGGGTCGCCGCTTACTTGCCGACCGACGACACCATGACCGCGTCGCCGTTTTCGATCGAGACCCAGCGCCCCGGATGGAACGAGGCCTGACGCTTCAGATAGCGGTAGGGCGTCTCGGTCCAATGCCTGACGTCATTCTCAAGATTGTCGAGGATGAAATCGCCCTGCGTCGTGCGCAAGGTCAAGACCGCGTGCCCTTCGCCGTCCGGCTTGCGAACAACGGTGATGAGGAGGTCGGCGGGAGCGAAACCCTGCTCGATCAGCTTGCGACGCTTCAGGAGCACGAAATCCTCGCAGTCGCCGGCGCCGTCGGGGTAGGTCCAATGCTCGTCGGTACCGAACAGTTCCTTGTCGGTCATCGGCGCAATGTCACGGTTGACCGCTGCATTGATCTCCCGGATGGTCTTCCAGCCGAAGGCCGTGACCTTGGCCGCTCCCGGATCGCGCTGGCCTGCGGCACACTCCGAACGGTTCGACTGGCAGAACTCGTAATGGCCGATCGGCTGCGAGGTGACGGCGCCGGTGCGCATCGACAAGGCGGCTGCGGGGGCCGTCAGTGCAGCGGAAGACGATACGAACAAGGCCGTCAATGCCACAAAAATAGCCTTAGCACCAATCATTCGCGCCATGGGTGTCCCCTCGATAGTTAACGAAACGTTAAATTTTTGAGGGGCGGGAAGTCAATCACGATAATTGGCAATGCGACAACATGGTTAAGATGCGCCGCGCCGGGTGACCGTCAGGACGGCTCCAGGATGTGGGACACCGCCTCCCGCAGCTTTTCGATGTCCTCGGGACGCGACAATCGGTGATCGCCGTCCCGGATGAGCGTGAGCACAGCGTCGTCGCAGGAAAGGTGCTCCATCAACCGGATCGCATGCGTGTAGGGAACGTCCGGATCCTTCATGCCCTGCAGCACGTGGATCGGGCATCCCGCATCGATGACACCGTCGAGCACCCTGTTGCGGCGCCCGTCCTCGATCAGCTTGAGGGTGTAGATGTTCGGATCCGGCCCATAGGGCGTCGGCTCCTCGAAGAAGCCGCGCGCGGCCAATGACGCGCGTTCGTCCTCCGTCAGGTTCGGCTCGATCAGTTCGGAGGTGAAATCAGGCGCGGGGGCGATCAGGACCATGCCGGCGACGTCACCTTCCCGACCGCGCTGCCGCAACTCCTGCGCCAGCCGAAGTGCCAGCCATCCCCCCATCGACGAGCCGACGATGACAAGGCGCCGGCTGCCGAGCCTGGTGCGCGCATGATCGACAACGGCGAGCGCCTCCTCCAGCCATCGCGAGATCGTGCCGTCGACGAATGCGCCACCGGACGCGCCGTGGCCGGAATAATCGAGGCGGATGCAGGCCGTGCCGCGCTCCTCAGCGAGGCGCGCCAGTTCCACGGCCTTGGTGCCAGTCATGTCCGAGCGATACCCGCCGAGCCAGAGAAGGTGCGGCAGCGTGTTGCCGTCTCTTGGCGGCAGAAGCATCATGGCGATGTCACGCCTTCCCGTGCCCTCGCCGACCGTCAGCGTCTCGATCGCGCCGTTGCTTTCATTCTGGCTCATGCGATGCTCCCGACTTGCTGCGGCCGGTGCATCCGCGGCCGCCTCGAACACTCTGAAAGGCCCGATCTACACGATTTCGCCCGAAGCGGGACAGGGGTGATTTTTTCCGCGCGGCATGCTATTGACATCGGCTCGGTGATCAACACATTGCCGCGAGCAGCGCTCGCGCGTGACGCGGCGGTGAGGGTTGCCTTCCAGAAACTGCATCTCTATCCGAAACTATTCGAGGAGAATACGACCATTCGCAGACCCTTCAAAACGGACGCACCGGTCAAGGACGGCCCGCGTTCCAACCGAGAAATCCGGATCCCCCGGGTTCAGCTCATTGATGCCGAAGGCACGAACCACGGCATCGTTCCCACCGATCAGGCCCTTCGCATGGCGGAAGACGCCGGCCTCGATCTCGTGGAGATTTCCCCCAACAACGACCCGCCGGTGTGCAAGATCCTCGATCTCGGCAAGCTGAAATACGCCAACCAGAAGAAGGCGTCGGAAGCGCGCAAAAAACAGAAGATCGTCGAGGTCAAGGAAATCAAGATGCGCCCGAACATCGACACGCATGACTATGACGTGAAGATGAAGGCGATGAACCGGTTCTTCGAGGAAGGCGACAAGGTCAAGGTGACGCTGAAGTTCCGCGGCCGTGAAATGGCGCACCAGGAACTCGGCATGAAGCTCCTACAGCAGGTCAAGGAAGACACCCTGGCAATTGCCAAGGTCGAGGCCGAACCCAAGCTGGAAGGCCGCCAGATGATGATGGTGCTCGCTCCGAAGTGAGCACTACCTCCCGCATGTCTGCGACGAAGCCGCCCTAAAGGCGGCTTTCTTCGTTTCGGCCAAAGCCATCAGGCACCTCCCTGACAGAATGCTGACAGACGCTCTCAGCGGTCTCTCAGCTTGCCTCTGGCACACTCCTGACATCATCAAGATCAGGAGACGGTTTCATGCATTCTACGCTTCGCAAGGCTTTGTTGGTTACCACGGTCGGCATATGCGGCGTCGTCGGCGGGCCTGTCGGCGCGTCGATCTTCGCGCTCGCCCCGCACCATCCGCTTTCCGCGGTGGCTCTTGCCAATGATGATGATGATGGCGGCGATCGTGGCGGCGACGACCACGGGGGGCGCGACAACGGCGATCGCGATGGCGATGGTCGCAGCGGGCACGACCGGGACGATGACGATGGCGACGATCGCAGCGGCCGTGATCATGGTCGAAACGATGATGATGGTCACGACAACGATCAGGACGACGACCGCCAGGGCGATGACGACGGTGACGGCCACGGCCGCAACCATGCCGAAGACGACCGTAACGACGGTGACGATGACCGCGCCGACGACACCGACAAGAACGGTGACGATCGGTACGAGGCCCAACTCAAGGTCTCGAACCGCAGCCTGAAGGGCCTTCTCAACGGTTCCCTGATCGCCGTCGACAATCTCGGTCGCGTGCTGGAGGTCGAGATCGAGTACGAGCACGGCACGCGCATCGTCAGCGTCCAGCCGCATCGCTCCGATATCCGCCGCAAGCCCGGCCCGATCGAGAAGGTATCGATCCGACCGGCAAACTGATCGGCGCCAGCAATCCGGCACGGTCAACGCCCCGCACCGCGCCGGTCGCGAGGAGGCCCGTCGATCACGGTCAAGGAAGGATGCCTCTTCGCATTCGCCCCCTGCGTTCGTTGACGCGGGGGGCGATCCAGCGTCAAAAAGGGATGCCGGAACGGCCGCCCGCCGGAGAAAACCTTGACGCGGCCCGACAATTGCGGGGTACTGACATACCCGCCGCAGAAGTGGCGGGCGCAATTGGGTGATCAATGTCGATGACGCGTCGCGAACTCTTGGCTCTCATGTGCTGGTCCTCGGCCTTGTCGCTTGCGCCGCCGGCCCGCGGTATCGACGCGTTTGCCCGCGACGGCGGAGACCGATCGGATAGGGGTGATGACGGTGGTGGCGGTGGCGACGACCGGTACGACGGCAAGAGCGGCAACGATGATCACAGTGGCCATGGTCGAGACGGCGATGACGGGGATGATCGTGACGACCGGGATGATGGCAACAAGGACGATCGCGACGACAACGACGGCAAGGACGACGATGATGCCGGATCGAACGGCAATCGGTCGCGCCGCGACGGGCGCAATCGCAGCGATCAGGAGCGTGCCCGTGCCGCGGTCCAGGAGGGGCGTGTGCTCCCCTTGAAGGATGTCCTTCGGCTTGTCGACGAGCGGCGCTATGGCACCGTGATCGCGGTTGATCTGAAGCGATATGGCGGGCGCGATGTGTATCGGCTGAAGACACGCGACGGCGGGGGAACCATCCGCGACTACCGGATCGACGCCAGCACGGGCAAGCTCATCAACTTTTTCGGATTCTGAGATTGGATATGCGCATTCTGGTGGCCGAGGACGACCGAAATATTGCCGTGCACGTCGCGGCGAAGCTTGAAGCAGAGGGATATGGCGTCGACACGCTCTCACATGGTCCGGAGATCTGGGAACGAGGGGAGAGCGGTGCGTATTCGGCGATCATACTCGACCTCGGCCTGCCTGGAATGGACGGCCTGTCCATCTTGAAGCGCTGGCGCCAGTCAGGGGTCGCCACGCCAGTCCTGGTGCTGACGGCCCGCGGCTCGTGGATGGAGCGCGTCGACGGCTTCGACGCCGGCGCGGACGACTACCTGCCCAAGCCATTCCGCACGGAGGAGCTTCTCGCGCGGTTGAGGGCGCTTCTACGCCGCGCCGCGCCCTACCTTCAGCCAATCAAGGCCGCCGGTCGCTTTACCCTCGACGAGGCGACCAGGCGTGTCAGCTTCGATGGCCTGCCGCTGGACCTCAGCCCGCTGGAGTACCGCATGATCGCCTATCTCATCGAGCACCGCGGCCAGGTGATCTCGCAACTGAGGTTGGCGGGCCACGTGCAGGGACGTGACGATGATGCGGCCAAGAACGCCGTCGAGGCCATGATCGCGAGATTGCGGCGCAAGACCGAGAGCGGTGCCATCGAGACGCGGCGAGGCTTCGGCTATTGCTTGCCGGACGATCGTGCATGAGGTCGCTGCGACTGACGCTGGCAACAGGAGCGGTCGTCGCAATCGGCCTGGTTCTGCTGGTGCTGTGGTTGCTGCTCAGCCGGCTGTTTACCGACTATGTGGTGGGGCACTACCGCAGCGAGATGACAGCAATCGTCGATACGGTCGCAGCACAGTTGGCGCTGGAAAACGGCAGGATCACACTGGAGCGCGAGCCGCCCGACCCACGCTTTGCCCTGCCGGCGGGCGGCCGCTACTGGCAGGTTTCTCCCGTCACTGGCGATGTCATACGCTCGCGCTCGCTCTGGGACACAATTATCCCGATTGATGCCGGGCAGTCCGATCACTACGAGAGTTTCGCGATCGCCGAAGGGCCTGACGGCGAGCAGATCCTGGTTCAAAATCAGCCCCTTACACTCGGTGAAGGGCCTTCCACGACGCGATTCGTTGTTCAGGCCGCATTCGCGAGAAAGGAATTGGACGATGCCCTTGGCGCCTTTCACGGGAGCTTACGGCAAATGCTGCTGGCCACAGCCAGCGTGCTCGCCGCCGCCGCGCTGTTACAGGGCGCGATCGGCCTGATGCCGCTGCGGCGGCTGCGGGAGCGGGCTGCGCTGGTGCGGTCGGGGCGGGAGCGGGATTTTGGCACGGCGGGCCCCAGCGAGGTGCAACCGCTTGTCGCCGAAATCAATCTGCTGCTTGCCGAGCGGGAGACGGCCATCGAACGCGCCCGGGCCCGCGCCAGTGACCTCGCCCACGGTCTGAAGACGCCGCTGACGGTGCTCTCGAGTCTCGCCGAAAATCTTCCGAGCGAGGACCGCGCGCTGGCCCTGCAGCAGGTGGAACTGATCAGACAGCGCGCCGATCGGCAGCTGCAGGCGGCCCGAATGGGAGTCGAACAGATGGCAACCACCTCGGTGATGAGCCTTGGGGGAAAGCTCGTCAACGTGCTGCGACCGGTGACGGGCGCGCGTGGCATCGACTGGGACGTCGATATCGATCCCGCCCTGTCGATCGACGTGGATCCGGCGGATCTCGCCGAATGCCTCGGCAATCTGCTCGACAACGCTGCAAAATGGGCGCGCGCGCGCATTCGGCTCTCGGCACAGGCGGACGGCGCGTCCATCGTGGTGGCAATCGAGGATGATGGACCGGGCATTGCCGACAGCGATCGCGCCCTGCTCCTGAGACGGGGTGCCCAGCTCCCGCCGCAGGCCGACGGGCCGGCCGCCGGAACCGGGCTCGGACTGGCGATCAGTGCGGACATCGCCAAGGCCTATGGCGCCGACCTGAGGCTCGATCGATCGCCGCTCGGCGGGCTGCGGGCGGCGGTCGCCTTTCCGGCGGCAGTTACGCCAAAGCGGAGCCGCATCCCTGTCTGAAGCGCCGCTTCTCCTCGCTCGCCCGATTCCCCGGTTGCGCTTTTCGGGCAGTTCGGTTACAAGCCCCCGTCCGAACGGTCCGGCAGGGCATGCCGTGGCCGTTCTTTACGCTGGAGATGCGCCTCGTCAGCCATCTCAAATTCAAAGAAGAATGGAGAGCAAAATGCCCAAGATGAAGACGAAATCGTCTGCCAAGAAGCGGTTCAAGATCACCGCGACGGGCAAGGTCGTTGCCGCTGCTGCCGGCAAGCGCCATGGCATGATCAAGCGTACCAACAAGTTCATTCGCGACGCGCGCGGCACGATGGTGCTGGCCGAAGCCGATGGCAAGAAGGTCATCAAGAACTACCTGCCGAACGGTCTCTGAGACTGATCTGGCATATTGGACACGTTAAGGAGATCATGACATGCGCGTAAAAAGAGGCACTGTCGGCCACGCCAAGCACAAGAAGGTCCTCAAGGCCGCCAAGGGTTTCTACGGCCGCCGCAAGAACACCATCCGCGCCGCCAAGGCCGCGGTTGACCGTTCCAAGCAGTACGCCTACCGCGACCGCAAGGTGAACAAGCGCAATTTCCGCGCGCTCTGGATCCAGCGCATCAACGCTGCCGTCCGCGAATTCGGCCTGACCTACGGCCGCTTCATCGACGGCCTGAACAAGGCCGGCATCGAAGTCGACCGCAAGGTGCTGTCCGACATGGCGATCCACGAGCCGGCGGCATTCGGCGCCCTCGTTGCAGCTTCGAAGAAGGCCCTTGAATATCTCAAGGACGCCGGCACGGCGAACGAGTTTGAAAGCGCGGTTCGTTAAGACCAGCGCTTCCCAAGCCTTTGTACATAGAAGTTGGGAAACCCGCGCTGGCAGGGCTGGCGCGGGTTTTTCTTTGAGCCAATGGATTTGAACGATGTCCGATCTCGATACCCTGAAACACACCCTGTTGGCGGACGTCGCGGCCGCTGGCGATGAAACGGCCATCGAAGCCGTGCGCGTGGCCGCCCTCGGCAAGAAGGGCTCCGTCTCCGAACTCCTGAAGACGCTCGGCACGATGACGCCGGAAGAGCGCCAGACGCGCGGCGCTTCGATCAACGCGCTGAAGAACGAACTGACGGACGCGATCGCCGCCCGCAAGAGCGAACTGCGCGATGCGGCGATCGCCGCACGGCTCGCCGCCGAAACGGTCGACGTCAGCCTTCCGGTCCGCTCCTCGCCGGCCGAGCGGGGCCGCATCCATCCGATCAGCCAGATCGTCGACGAGATCACCGCGATCTTCGCCGACATGGGCTTCTCCATCGCCGAGGGCCCGGACATCGAGACCGACTACTATAACTTCACCGCGCTGAACTTCCCCGAAGGCCATCCGGCGCGCGAGATGCACGACACCTTCTTCTTCCCGCCGGATGACAACGGCGAGCGCAAGGTGCTGCGCACGCACACATCTCCGGTGCAGGTGCGCACCATGGAGGCGCAGCAGCCGCCGATCCGCATCATCATCCCCGGCAAGACCTACCGGCAGGATTCGGACGCGACCCACTCGCCGATGTTCCACCAGGTCGAGGGTCTCGTCATCGACAAGTCCGCGAACGTCGCCAACATGCGCTGGGTGCTGGAGGAATTCTGCAAGGCCTTCTTCGAGGTCGACAGCGTGACGATGCGCTTCCGCCCGTCCTTCTTCCCCTTCACCGAGCCCTCCTTCGAGGTCGACATCCAGTGCGATCGTTCCTCCGGCCCGATCGTCAAGTTCGGCGAGGGCACCGACTGGATGGAAATCCTCGGCTGCGGCATGGTGCATCCGAATGTACTGCGCGCCGGCGGCCTCGACCCGGACGAATACCAGGGCTTTGCCTGGGGCATGGGCCTCGACCGCATCGCCATGCTGAAATACGGCATGCCCGACCTGCGCGACTTCTTCAACGCCGATGTCCGCTGGATGAACCACTACGGCTTCCGCCCCCTCGACATGCCGACCCTGTTCGGCGGTTTGAGTGCGTAAGCGGCGCGCGTAAGGATCTAAAACGATGAAATTCACACTCTCCTGGCTGAAAGAGCATCTGGAAACGGACGCCACGCTCGAACAGATCTGCGAACGCCTGACCTCGATCGGGCTGGAAGTCGAAGAGGTCGACGACAAGGCCTCGTTCAAGCCCTTCGTCATCGCCAAGGTGGTTTCCGCCGAGCAGCACCCGAACGCCGACAAGCTGCGCGTGCTGATGGTCGATACCGGCACCGGGTCGCCGGTGCAGGTCGTCTGCGGCGCGCCGAACGCGCGTGAGGGCCTCGTCGGCGCCTTTGCTGCCCCCGGCACCTACGTTCCCGGCATCGACGTCACCCTTTCCGTCGGTAACATCCGTGGCGTCGAAAGCCGTGGCATGATGTGCTCGGAAAAAGAGCTCGAGATGTCGGACAATCACGACGGCATCATCGAACTGCCGGCCGATGCGCCGGTGGGCGCGAGCTTTGCCGCCTATGCCGGCCTCGACGATCCGGTCATCGAGATCAACCTGACGCCGAACCGCCCGGACTGCACCAGCGTCTTCGGCATCGCCCGCGACCTCGCCGCCTCCGGTCTCGGCACCCTGAAATCGCCGAAGCCCCCGTCCTTCAAGGTCGAAGGCGAGACACCGGTGAAGGTGGCGCTGGAGCTTGGCGAGGACACGCATCTCTGCCCCGGCTTCGCGCTGCGTCTCGTCCGCGGGGTGAAGAACGGCCCGAGCCCGCGCTGGATGCAGCAGCGGCTGCTGGCGATCGGTTTGCGTCCGATCAACGCGCTGGTCGACATCACCAACTACATGACCTTCGACCAGGGCCGACCGATGCACGTCTTCGACGCCGCCAAGGTCAACGGCAACCTGACGGTCCGCCGCGCCAAGGAAGGCGAGACGGTGCTGGCGCTCGACCAGCGCGAATACACGCTGTCGCCGGCCAACGTCGTCATTTCCGATGCAGAAGGCGTCGAGTCGATCGGCGGTATCATGGGCGGCGAACATTCGGGATGCGACGAGAACACCACCGACGTCCTGATCGAATCGGCGCTGTGGGACCCGATGAACATAGCCAAGACCGGCCGCACGCTCGGCATCATCACCGATGCCCGCTACCGCTTCGAGCGCGGCGTCGATCCGGAATACATGGTGCCGGGGCTGGAGCGCACGACCGAGCTGGTGATAGAGCTGTGCGGCGGCATCGCCGCCAAGGCGGACGTGGTCGGCTACAAGGGATACGAGCCGAAAGTCGTCGATTTCCCGGTCTCCGAGGTCAAGCGGTTGACCGGTCTTCAAGTCTCCTCGGAGGAAAGCCGCGATATCCTGACGAAGCTCGGCTTCGGCGTGTCCGGCTCCGGCGAACGGCTCTCGGTCTCCGTCCCCTCCTGGCGGCCCGACGTCGATGGCAAGGCGGACCTCGTCGAAGAGGTCATGCGCATCCACGGCGTCGACAACATCCATGCCGCGCCGCTTCCAAGCCACAACAGCGTCAACGGCAAGATCCTGACCACGCTGCAGAGCCGCTCGCGCCTGGCGAGGCGCGCGCTTGCCTCACGCGGCATGATGGAGGCCGTCACCTGGTCGTTCATCCCGAAGGCGCAGGCCGAGCTCTTCGGCGGCGGCGCGCCGGAACTGGCGCTGTCAAACCCGATCGCAGCCGACATGTCGGACATGCGGCCGTCGCTGCTGCCGGGTCTTTTGACGGCGGCACAGCGCAATGCCGACAAGGGCTACGGTGACGTGGCGATCTTCGAAGTGTCCGGCACCTATGAGAACGACCGGCCGGAAGGCCAGCGTCGCGTTGCCGGCGGTGTGCGCCGCGGCACGGCCTCGCTTGCAGGCGCCGGCCGGCTCTGGTCGAATGCGGCCAAGGGCGGCGGCAAGCCGGTCGACGTCTTCGACGCCAAGGCCGATGCGCTCGCCGTGATCGAGGCCTGCGGGCTGCCGATGGGCAATGTGCAGATCGAGCCCGGCGGCCCCGCCTGGTACCACCCCGGCCGTTCCGGCACCATCAAGATGGGCCCGAAGATCGTGCTCGGCTATTTCGGCGAGTTCCATCCGAAGACGCTGGCCGCCCTCGACGTCTCCGGCGCGCTTTGCGGTTTCGAGATCTTCGTCGACGCGATGCCGGAGCCGAAGAAGAAGGCGACCCGGACCAAGCCGGCGCTCGAACTGTCGCCTTTCCAGGCGGTCAAGCGCGACTTTGCCTTCGTGGTCGACAAGGCGGTTGAGGCGGGTGCGGTGCAGCGCGCCGCCCTCGGCGCCGACCGCAAGCTGGTGACCGCTGTCAACGTCTTCGACGTGTTCGAGGGCGCGTCGCTCGGCGAGGGCAAGAAGTCGCTCGCCATCGAAGTCGTCATCCAGCCGACCGACAAGACCCTGACCGACGAGGATTTTGAGGCGCTGACGGCAAAGATCGTCGCCAATGTCGCCAAGGCGACCGGCGGTGTATTGCGCGCCTAAAAAACGCGGATGCTCTATTGAGGAAATCGAAGCGGGGACTGGTTCTACCAGTCCCCGCTTTCTTTGCAGGCAGCCGGACCTGCGCCCCGGCGAAATTTTCACGCTATTGGCCGGTAGCGCTCCTCGGCCCGCCGGTCAGCCGGCACGGATCTTTAAAGCAACGGATCAGGCTCCGGCGGCATCGAGTGCGGACATCTGGTCGGGAGAGAGTTGAAGGTCGGCCGACTTCACCAGGCTCTCCAACTGGCCAAGGGTCGTCGCGCTGGCAATCGGTGCGGTCACGGCCGGCTTCGCCATCAGCCAGGCCAGCGCGATCTCGGCGGGCTTGGCGCCCGTTTCTGCGCCGACCTTGTCGAGTGCGGCGAGGATGCGCAGGCCCTTGTCGTCCAGATAGCGGGCAACCCCTCCACCCCGTGTGCTGCCTTTCGTGTCGGCAAGCGACCGGTACTTTCCGCTCAGGAACCCGCTCGCGAGGCTATAATAGGTAATGACGCCGATGTGTTCTTGCCGACATAGATCGGCCAGCGGCCCTTCGAAGCTCGCGCGATCGTACAGATTGTACTCCGGCTGAAGTGCCGCATAGCGCGGCAGTCCCGCCTTGTCCGCGGCATCGAACGAGGCCAGCAGTTGCGCCGCGTCGAGGTTGGAGGCGCCGAAGGCGCGCACCTTGCCGGCCTTGACCAGCGCGGCATGCGCCTCGAGCGTCTCCTCGTAGGGGGTGCGCTCATCCGGCCAATGCGAGAGATAGAGATCGATATGGTCGGTCTGGAGCCGTTTCAGCGAGGCCTCGACCTCCTGCAGGATCCATTTTTTCGACAGATCTCGATGGCCCTGCCCCATGTCGGAACCGACCTTGGTGATCAGCACGACGCTGTCGCGGGCGCGCCCGGACCGCTTCAGCCAGTTGCCGATGATGGTCTCCGACTCGCCGCCCTTGTTGCCGGGTGCCCAGGAGGAATAGACGTCGGCGGTGTCGATGGCGTTGAAGCCGGCGTCGGTGAAGGCGTCAAGCAACGAAAATGACGTCTTCTCGTCCGCCGTCCACCCGAAGACGTTGCCGCCGAAGACGAGCGGCGCGATGTCGAGGCCCGTACGGCCAAGGGGACGTTTCTGCATGTAGATTCTCCGAAGTCGGTGGGAGGGGGAGGTGTGAGCATAGGACGGCACCGGCTCGATTGCACGCGCGCATTGGCGAATTCTTGCCCGCCACCGCACTTGCCCGGTACAGGCCCCCGGGATTAGGTTGCTCCGGGATTTGAGGAGGATCTGCCCATGCTGCGTTTCGGTATCCTGTCCACGGCCAAGATCGGCCGCGAACTCGTCGTGCCCGCGATCCAGGACGCGGAGAATTGCGTCGTGACCGCGATCGCCAGCCGCGACCTTTCCAAGGCCCGCGCCATGGCCGATCGTTTCTCGGTGCCGCACGCCTTCGGCTCCTATGAAGAAATGCTCGCCTCCGACCTGATCGATGCGGTCTACATCCCGCTTCCCACCGCCCAGCACGTCGAATGGACGATCAAGGCGGCGGACGCCGGCAAGCACGTCCTCTGCGAAAAGCCGATCGCGCTGAAGGCAGCCGAGATCGACGCGCTGATTGCCGCGCGCGATCGCAACAAGGTGCTGGTGTCGGAAGCCTACATGGTCACCTACAGCCCGGTCTGGCGCAAGGTGCGCGAGCTTTTGCAGGACGGCGCCATCGGGCGGCTCCGGCACGTTCAAGGGGCGTTCACCTATTTCAACCGCGACCCGGCCAACATGCGCAATATTCCCGAACTCGGCGGCGGCGGCTTGCCGGATATCGGCGTCTATCCGACGATCACGACCCGCTTCGTCACCGGCAGGGAGCCGCTGCGCGTGCAGGCGACGACCGAGCGCGACCCCGAGTTCGGCACCGACATCTATTCGAGCGTGCGCGCCGATTTTGGCGGCTTCGAGCTGAGCTTCTACATCTCCACCCAGCTCGCGGCGCGCCAGGTGATGGTCTTTCACGGCGACCAGGGGTTTATCGAGGTCAAGTCACCGTTCAACGCCGATCGCTATGGTGCCGAAGAGATCGAACTGACCAACCAGAACCATTCGCAGTCGCAATTGTTCCGCTATCAGGACGCCCGCCAGTACAGGCGCGAGGTCGAGGCGTTTTCGCGGGCGGCGATGGGCGAGGCGGAAGAAGTGGTAACCCTCGAGAGTTCGGTGGCGAACCAGAAGCTGATCGACGCGATCTATCGCGCCAGCGAGAAGACCGGCTGGGCAGACGTCTGAAGCCCTCCGGACCATCTGCGACCAGTTTTGATCCTGGCCTTAGCTGTTGATGACAATCATCCCGCCAATGATCAGGAGGGCGCCGACAAAATAGCGAAGGCTCAGCGCCTCTCCAAGAAAGATGCTGGCAAGAAGCGGGACGAAGCAGAATGTCAGCGCCATGAACGAATAGCCAATCGTCAACGGCACCGACTTGAGGACGAAAATCCATATGATCGTGCCGATGCCGTAGATGGCGAGTGCTGTGATCATCAGCGGGTTAAACAGCACCTGCCAAAGACCGCGTAAACCGAATTCCCCAGCGGTCGCGCTGGTCAGCTTGAACAGAACCTGGCCCGTCGCAATCAGAAGCGGTGTGCCGAGCAGACCGATCCAAAGAGCGGAATTATAGTTTTCCGGCATCACGCCGCTTGCTCCAGATCACGCTGCACCGGTTCCTCGCAATAGAAAATGTCACGGCCGATGTCGATGCACAGGTGGGTCTGCGGCACCGGATGCACGGCGCGCAGGAAGGAATGCGTATAGGGAAAGAAGTTGAAGTGCGGATTAAAGCTATATCGGTACTCGCGCTCGCGCGGCACCACAATGATCAGGCGCCTGCGGGCGATGCGGCGCAGCTCGGCAATCGCCTTTCGATAATCAAGGACGTGCTCGATCACATGCGTGCAGACGACCGTATCGAATTCGCCATCGGCGAACGGTAGCGCCTCGATCTTCGCCGCGACATACTCCAGGCCGTCAAGCCTGGCGGCATCGTCGACGACAAAGTCGACGCCTGTCAGACGCGTCAGGCCGGGATTGGCCGCGCGAATGTAACTGAGAAGCGCGCCGGTTCCGCAGCCGACATCACAGACGCTCGTTCCGTCGATCGCGTCGACGATGCGCGCAATGCAGGCGGCCGAATTGTCGGTGCCTGCGTGGACGCGGGGGTGATGCCGATAGAGATCCTCATATTCGCCGGCCGTCAGGAACGGCGCGCGCTCGCGAAAGCGTGCAAGCTTTACGATATGCTCGCCCCAGACAAGTTTTGCGGCGGCACGAAACAAGGCGGAGTCACGCAGGATCGGCGGCAGCAGGTCTTCGATGACGAACCGGATCCGATTGGTCGTTTCCCTATTCATGGGTCTCCTTTCGCGGTCAGGCCGCGACGTCTGGCTGTTCCGGCTTGTCCTCGCTGGCCGGTTGCCCGTGAGGGGGGTCGACAAGCATCCATGCATTGGCCGGCAAGGTCATGTAGTGCATGCGCAACTGCTCGCTGCGCGCCCGCGCGAGCGAATCGAGGATCAAGCCGGCCGCAAAGACCAGGAACGAGACCATCATCAGCGCCATGGAGAGGACCCATGTCGGCAGGCGCGTGACTAGCCCTGTCTCGAAATATTCCGTCAGGACCGGCGTCATGAAGCAGAGACTTGCCAGCATGACCGCGCCGCTGATCGCGCCGAAGAAGGTGAATGGCCTGGTCTCCTTCATCAGCATGGCGAACATCCAGAGGATCTTGCCTCCGTCGCGGTAGGTGGAGAGCTTGGAGTGTGAGCCCTCCGGACGGCGGCCGTAGTCGAGCTCAATCTCGCAAACCGGCAACTTCAACCGTGAAGCGTGCACCGACATCTCCGTCTCGATTTCGAAGCCGCCGGAAAGCGCCGGGAAGCTCTTGGCGAACCGGCGGGAGAAGACGCGGTAGCCGGAGAAGATATCGGTGAAATCCGTCCCGAAGAGCTTGCGATAGAGGATGTTGAAAATCCGGTTGCCGAACGCATGGCCCTGCCTGCCGGCATCGGCATGCACGCCACGACGCGTGCCCACCACCATGTCGGCCCGCTCCGACAACAGTGTGTCGATCAGTTGCTGCGCGTCCTGCGGCGCGTAGGTTCCGTCGCCGTCGGCCATGACGTAGATGTCAGCGTCGATATCCGAGAACATCCGCCGCACAACATTGCCCTTGCCCTGGCGGCGTTCGCGTAGGACCGTGGCGCCGGCAAGAAGGGCGCGCAGCGCGGTGCCGTCGGTTGAATTGTTGTCGTAGACATAGATCCGCGCGCCGGGCAGCGACGTCTTGAACCCGGTCACGACGGCACCGATCGTCTGCGCTTCGTTGTAGCAGGGCAGGAGGACTGCCACGTCCAGCGCCACTGGCCAATCTTGCGTCATGTGGATTCCGTGCCCCCGCGCGAAATGAGCCATAGGCGAGGCCGCAGGCGCGCGCCAAACCCCGCGCGCTTTACTATTTCTTGAGAAGGTTAAAGCTAGGTTTCGCGGACAAAAATGCTTGACCCGGGATGCCGGATGACAAACTTGCAGGCAACTACAGTCGAAGATGTTGGCGATACCGAAGACAATGCCATGCGGCTCTTTCGAACGACGGCATTGTACGCGCTCGCAACGATAGTTCTGGCACTGGCGATATCGCTGCCCTTTGCGACCGACTATGTCGGGCCGGACAATGACGATGTCATGCGCCTGGTCCAGGTTCGCGACCTGCTCGCCGGCCAGAACTGGTTCGACATGACGCAGTATCGCCTCGGCCTCGAAGGCGGCACGCTGATGCACTGGTCGCGCCTGATAGACCTGCCGATCGCCAACCTGATTGAAATCTTCGGCCTGTTCCTGTCGCCGGAAAGGGCCGAAGCGGCGGCACTGACGGCTTGGCCGCTGTTGCTGATCGCACCGGTTCTTTGCGGCATCGGCCTTGCCGGTTGGCGCCTCGGCGGCCGGGCGACCATGCACGCCGCGCTCGTGCTGGCGACGATCTTCGTCATGTCCATGGGACGTTTCCAGCCGGGTGCGATCGACCACCACAACGTTCAGCTTGTGCTGCTGGCCATGATCGCAGCGATGCTGGTCGACCCGCGGCACAGTGCACGAAGCTACGCAATCGCGGGCCTTCTCTGCGCACTGGCGATCGCGATCGGCGCGGAGACGACGCCGTTGGTCGCGGTCGTCTGCATCGTCGTTGCCCTGCGCTGGGCATGGCATGGTGAAATCTATCGCCCGGCCGCCGCCGCGTTCGGCATGTCGTTTGCGGCGACGGCGACCATCGCTTTCTTTGTCACGGTGCCGCCGGCGCTCTATCGGCAGGTCACTTGCGACAACCTGTCCTACGGCTATTACGCGCTGGCGACCTACGGCGGCGCCGCGCTCTTCCTGGTTGCCTCCCTCGCAAGTGGGTGGAGCGGCAGGGCGCGGCTGGCGGCTTTGGCGATTGCGGGAGGCGTTTTGGCCGGGGCCGCAATCCTGATCGCACCGAACTGCCTGCGCAACCCCCTCGCCGACCTCGATCCGATGCTGATTACCTTCTGGCTGTCATCGGTCACCGAAGCCCAGTCCATTTTCGGCCAGTGGCATTATAAGCCGGAGCGGTTGGGCGCGTTCTATCTGCCCGGACTGATTGCGATTGTGGTTTGCGTGTTTCGCACAATTCGGCACGACCGTATGGAGGCACATCTCACCCTCCTGGCGCTGCTCGTGACATCCCTTGCGATCTCGCTGGTCCAGGTCCGGGGAAACGTCTTCACCAATCTTCTCGCCATGCCGCCGCTCGCCTTAGCGATTACTGATCTACGGAATCGGGCGAACGCAGATACGAAGAACCTGCGGCTCGGCCTTGGCTTCGCGGCGCTCACGCTTGCTTCGGTGTCAACGGTGTGGGCGATCGCCGGGTTTTTGGTGACGACGGTCACGGGGCAGGGTTTGCCCGGGGGCGCGGCATCTATGGCTGCGATAAGCGAGTCTGACTGCGAAAGTCGCCGGTCGATGGCGGTGCTGGCGACAGAACCGGTCGGCGTGGTGGCGGCGGCGTCCGACCTCGGCGCGGAGATTCTTCGCTACACGCCCCACCGCGCACTTTCGGCGCCCTATCATCGCAATCAGGGCGGCATGCTGACCGAACTGCACATCGGCCTGTCCGCCCCGAAGCAGGCCGAAGCGTTTCTCCGCGGAGCGGGCGTGACGCTGCTGGCCTTCTGCCCGTCCAATGGACAGGTTCGCAGCCTTGCGCGGGCCGAGCCGGAGGGACTCTATGCGCGTCTCGCCGCCGGCGATGTTCCGCCCTATCTCCAGCAGGTGCAGAACGCCGGATCGCAGCTGCAGATCTATCGTGTCCTGCCCGAAGCCGGCGATACGAACCGACAGGAAACGGGCGGGTGAAACCACGTCTTTCCTCTGGCAACGAGACGCCGGGGCGGTAAGATCGCGCCATGAGCATGTTTCCGGACCGTGATTCGCCCACCAACCTTGCCGAATACTCGGTTTCCGAGCTTTCCGGCTCGATCAAGCGTACGGTCGAACAGGCTTTCGACCAGGTGCGGGTGCGCGGCGAGATTTCCGGTTACCGCGGGCCGCATTCGTCCGGGCATGCCTATTTCAGCCTGAAGGACGACCGCGCACGGATCGACGCCGTCATCTGGAAAGGCAGCTTTTCAAAGCTGAAGTTCCGCCCCGAGGAGGGGATGGAGGTGATCGCGACCGGGAAGGTCACCACGTTCCCGGGCTCTTCGAAGTACCAGATCGTCATCGAGACGCTCGAACCTGCCGGCGCCGGCGCGCTCATGGCGCTGCTCGAAGAACGTCGGCGCAAACTTGCGGCGGAAGGGCTGTTCGATGCGGGGCGAAAGCGGCCGCTGCCCTTCCTGCCGCATGTCATCGGCGTCGTCACCTCGCCGACCGGCGCCGTGATCCGCGACATCATCCATCGCATCGCCGACCGCTTTCCGGTTCACGTGCTCGTCTGGCCCGTCAGGGTGCAGGGCGATGGCTCGGGCGAGGAGGTCGCTGCGGCGATCCGTGGCTTCAACGCATTTGAGGCAGGCGGCGTCATCCCCCGCCCGGACGTGCTGATCGTGGCGCGCGGCGGCGGAAGCCTGGAGGACCTTTGGAGCTTCAACGACGAGGCTGTCGTCCGTGCGGCCGCAAGCTCCCAGATCCCGCTGATCTCGGCGGTCGGGCACGAGACGGACTGGACGCTGATCGACCACGCGGCCGACCGGCGCGCGCCGACACCGACGGGCGCGGCCGAAATGGCCGTGCCGGTGAAAGCCGATCTCGACGCAGCGGTTGCGGCGCTGGCTGCGCGCTTGAAAGGAGCGGCCAGTCGCCAGATGGACACCCGTCGCCAGGGCCTGCGCGCGCTGGCCCGGGCGCTGCCGTCGCTGGATCAGTTGCTGGCGCTGCCGCGCCGCCGTTTCGATGAGGCGGCGGCGGGGCTCGGCCGCGGGCTGCAGATGAACACTGTCAACAAGCGCCGCGCATTCGAACGGGCGGCGGCGCACCTGCGGCCGGAACTGCTGTCCGGCCGCCTTGCCGAGCGGCGCCAGCGGCTGACCGATGCGCTGCGGCGGGCCGACCGCGTGGTCGAGCGCCGCATTGATCAGAACCGGGCCCGGCTTGCCGCGTTCGACGCCGCACTGCGGGCCACGCCCGCCCGCATCGGTGTGCGCAGTGCGCACGCGCGCGATCGCCTGAGAGGCCTCGCGCTGCGTGCCGACGCGGCGCTGGCCGGCGACCTTGCCCGCCGCAAGGCGCTGGTCTCGGCCCAGGATCGTGTCCTGCAGTCCCTGTCCTACAAGAACGTGCTCAGCCGCGGTTACGCGCTGGTCCGTGACGAGGCCGGGCATGCCGTCAAGCAGGCGGCCGAACTCGACCCGGGTGCGGCAATCACCATCACCTTCGCCGACGGCACGCTCGATGCGGTCGCCGGCACACAGGTGCCGGCTGGCGGCATGCCGCCCGTCGGGGCTCCGCCCTCAAAGCGCAAGACAACAAAACCCTCGTCCGATCCCGCCGCACCGAAGCAGGGGTCGCTGTTTTGAGCCGCAGGCGGTTTCTCCTTGTTCTTGCCCATCCGCTGGAGGACAGCTTTGCGGCCGGCGTGGCGGCAGCGATCCGCACGACACTCGAAACCCTCGGCCATGAGGTCGACCTGCTCGATCTCTATCGTGAGGACTTCGACCCGAGGCTGAGCGACAGCGAGCGATCGGGCTACTTCGCCGGGGGCTACGATCCGGGTTCGGCCGCCCCGCTCGTCGAACGGCTGATGGCGGCCGACGCTCTCGTCCTGGTCTTCCCGCAGTGGTGGTTCAATTTCCCGGCGATCCTGAAGGGGTTCTTCGATCGCGTGTTCGTGCCCGGTGTCGCCTTCGACAACGATCCGAAGGGCGGGCGCATCATCCCGCGCCTGTCGAACATCAAGCTGTTCTGGGCCTTCACCACCACCGGCTCGCCCTGGTGGGTTGCACGCCTCTACATGGGCGACCCTGTCCGCCGCCTTTTGAAAAGAGGGATTGCCGCCTTCTGCGCGAAAGAGGTCGATTTCCGCATGGTGACGCTGCACGACATGGATCGTGCCGATGCGGCCAAGAGAGACGCCCATCTCGAACGGGTCAAGGCACTCCTCACCCGGCTCTGACCGCCACGCCGCGGCGATGTGTGCCATTGCCGGGTCAGCGCGCTCCGACTATCTTGTCTCGATGGATAGCGCCACAGACAACCGCCGCTCGCACTTCGAGGAAATCCGCGCCAGAGCCGCGGACGAGATGGGCCGGATCGGCGTGACCGGCGCATTTATCCCCGTGCTCGTCGAAACTTTCTATGGCCGCGTGCGCGCTCATCCCGAACTTGGGCCAGTGTTCGACGCGCGCCTCTCCGGCCGATGGCCGGAACACATGGAGCGGATGAAACGCTTCTGGTCTGCCGTTGCCTTCAAGGATGGCGGCTATGACGGCAAGCCGGTGATGGCGCACCAGGGGGTCGCCAACATCAATCCGCCGCTGTTTCAGGTCTGGATGAGCCTCTTTTCCGCAACGCTGGACGACATCGCACCGTCGCAGGAAGCAAAAGCCTGGTTCATGGCAACCGCAGAGCGGATCGCGCGAAGCCTAGTGCTGTCACTGTTCTACAACCCGGCCAATGATGACCCGGCCCTGAAGCAAGCCTAAGACTTTTCTAGGCGCGCTCCGGGTTCACGCTAATCGTGACACCGGCACTTGCCGCCACGACCAGCGCGGTGCCGAGCATTTGCAGCGGCGCCAGCGGCTGGCCGAGGATCAGGAAGCCGGAAAGTGCGCCGAATGCCGGTTCCAGACTCATGAGGATGCCGAACGCGGTGGTCGGCATCCGCCTGAGCGCTATCATTTCCAGGGCATAAGGAAACAGCGGGACGAGGATCGCCAAGCCCAGCATCGTCGACAGCACGGTCGGCGACATCATGTTCGGCACCTGCAGCAGCCCGACCGGAGCGCATGCGATGGCAGCGACGAGCAAAGACATCGCCAGCCCTTCCAGCCCCGAAAAAAGCCGTCCAGACTTCTGCATCAGGATAATGTAGCAGCCCCAGCCCACGCCGGAGCCGGATGCGAGCAAAAGCCCCACGGTATCGATGCTCCAGCTCTCGCCATTGTGGCAGAGAAGCACGACACCGACGAGCGCTGCGGCCGGCAAGGCCAGCCGCCAGCCGATGAGACCAAAGCTTGCCACTGCCAGCGGTCCGAGAAATTCGATCGCGACCGTAAGGCCAAGCGGAATGCGCTCGATCGCGGCGTAGAAGCAGACCGTCATCGCCGCCATGGTGATGCCGAGCAGGATCGCGCTTTTCCATTGCGCGCTGCTGTAGGAAAGGATCGGCGGGCGCAGCACCGCCATCAGGATCAGTGCGGCGAACAAGAGGCGCAGGAAGCTTGTGGCGAACGGCCCGTAGGCCGCTATCATGTCGGTTGAGAGCGCCGACCCAATCTGCACGCTCGACATCGAAAGCAGGCAGAACACGACACCACTCGACAAGCTGGCGCGATCGGACGGCACTCCGCGCATGGCGGTGCCGATTTCTCCCGTATCGCTCGTCCCTACCCTTTGATCCATCGCAGCTCCCTCCGCCCGGCCCTTCTACCGGAGGGGCTGCTGCTCTTCAAATTGATAGTGGTGAGCTCAATGCTCAATGAAACTGATGGGTGGAGCGGCGTGCGTGGAGCAACGACACGCTCCGGGAGGCGCGGGAGCGGGTTTGCGCAATTGGCTTGAGTCACCGAGGAGCGCACGTGTCCATGCGCCCCTCGGGATTGGGGTCATCAACCCTGGCGCAGCGGCGAGATCGAGATTTCGACGCGGCGGTTCTGGGCGCGGCCGGATTCGGACGCGTTGGAGGCAATCGGCCGTTCCTTGCCATAGCCCATGGCCGAGATGCGGCGCTGGTCGACGCCGCGCGAGCCGAGATAGTTTGCAACGGAATAGGCGCGCCGCTCCGAGAGCCCCTGATTGTACCCGGCCGAACCGGTGGAGTCGGTATGTCCGTCAACGTCGATCAGTGACTTGTCGAACTTGCGCAGAACGATCGCGACCGAATCCAGCGTCGGATAGAAGCCCGGCACGATCTGGTCCTGGTCGGTGGCGAAGGTGATGTTCGACGGCATGTTGAGAATGATGCGGTCGCCGGCGCGGGTGACCGACACGCCGGTGCCCTGCAACTGCGCGCGAAGCTCGGCTTCCTGGTTGTCCATGTAATTGCCGATCGCGCCGCCGGCGAGCGCGCCGACGCCAGCACCGATCAGGGCGGCATTGCGCCGCTGCACCGGGTTGTTGCCGACCAGAAGTCCGGTCGCAGCACCGAGGCCCGCGCCGATCAGGGCGCCGCCGGCGGTGTTGGAAACCTTCTGTTCCCCAGTATAGGGATCGGTCGTGGTGCAGGCGGAGAGATAGATGGCGGATAGCGAAACGATTGCAATCTTCTTGTACATGAAAACCTGATTCCCGAGCGGTTGACTTGATTCTGCTTCAAACTTGCGATTGCGGCAGGAACATGAAGGGCCGCGGACTGTCCCCATCTTCCGCCGCCCCCGACCGGGAGCGGCGCGCAAATAAACAGGGTCGGTGTCAGCCTGCCACACCCTTCAGCACGTTGGCGACGTTCAGTCCGATCTCCGGAACGCCGTAGCCACCTTCCATCACCACGAGCAACGGCACCCCGCTGGCGGCGATCGTGCGGCCCATCGTGATGTAGTCCGGCGAGGTCAGCTTGAAGAAGGAGATCGGATCCTGCTCGAACGTATCGACGCCGAGCGAGACGACGATGGCCTCGGCCCCGAAGGCGGCGATGCGCTTCAGCGAATCCGTCAACGCCTCTCCCCAAACACTGTAGGGCGTGCCGCGGCCCATCGGATAGTTCGCCGTGGTGCCGGCGCCGGCGCCCTTGCCGGTTTCCTCCGCATAGCCGAGGAAGTGCGGAAAGGCTTCCGCGGGGTCACCATGCAGCGAGGCAAAGAAGACGTCGCCGCGCTCATAGAAGATGTCCTGGGTGCCGTTGCCGTGATGGAAATCGACGTCGAGGATCGCGATCTTCTTGGCGCCCTTGTCGAGCAGGCGCTGGGCGGCGACGGCGGCGTTGTTGATGAAGCAGTAGCCGCCGAACATGTCGATGCCGGCGTGGTGCCCCGGCGGGCGGCAGAGCGAGAAGGCGGCCTTGTGGCCGGCGGCGATGAGATCGGCGCCATCGATCGCCGACGCCATGGATGAAAGCGCGGCTTCCCAGGTGCCGGGCGAAATCGCCGTTTCGGCGGCATTGCAGTAGTAGCCGATCTGACCTTCGATATCGGTGGGGATACGCGGCGAAGTGCGGCGGACAGGAAAGGAAGTGGCGATCGCCTCGCCCTTGTAGCCGGCGGCCTTCCAGCGGTCCCAGGCGGTCTCGAGGAAATTGAGGTAGCCGGCATCATGAACCTTGAGCACCGTCTCGAGCCCATGCCGGGCCGGAGCGACAACGTCGTCGAAACCGGCCTCCTTTACCGCAGCGAGGATCCATTCCGCGCGGAACGGTGCCTCGAACGGCGGCACGAGTTCGCCGCCATAGAGTTCCGTCTTGGCGTTCCTCAGTTTGTGATCCTCGGAAAAAATAACGCGCATTCCCATATGCTCCCCTGCGTTGGTTGCGCGGACGTTAGCCTTGAAGCGCCGCTTGTGGCAAGGCGCGACAAATCGGGTGTGCGGATTTGCGACATGATGGCCGTTTCCACACGCTTGCCACCCGCCGTATGATCTTTGCTCGTACCACACGGGCAAACGACCGCCAAGATGATGGACCTACCCAGAGTAGCATGCGACAGGGTTACAGGCTCCGCGCCGACAGCCGCCGACCGGAAGAGCGCGCGCAGCAAATGGCGCAATCACCGCCGCCACAATTTTCACATATTACGCGGACGACAGCCGACCATTCCGTTTCTTGCGTCGACAGCTCTCCCTGGCCTTTAGCGGAAGTGGTCGAGCCGTCCGCGACGGCTTGAACCGGACCGCGCCGGCGATGCAATCAGGACGTTTAGCCAGAGCCGATCGAAGCAAAGAATTGGCGATATACGTCGCAAAATCCCTTGCTTTCCCGAAACAACTGGAATTCACTCCGCCATATCGATGCAAAATATATGGGGAGGAAATAAAACATGGCATCTCGTCTTCTCAACTTTCGCGCGGCACTTGTGCTTGGCGCTGTCCTGCTCGGCAGCAGCCCGGCCCTCGCCGAGGCGGTCCTCCATCGCGGCAATGCCGGTGAACCGCAGACGCTCGACCAGGCGCACACCTCGATCAACATCGAGGAATTCATCCTGAAGGACCTGTATGAGGGCCTGACGATCTATGACGCGGCCGGCAAGATCATCCCGGGGGCGGCCGAGACCTGGGACCTGTCCGACGATGGCCTGACCTACACGTTCAAGCTGCGGGCGGACGCCAAGTGGTCCGACGGTTCGCCGGTCACCGCCGAAGACTTCGTCTTCTCCTACCAGCGCGTCGAAGACCCGAAGACGGCCGCCGGCTATGCCAACATCCTCTACCCGATCAAGAACGCCGAAAAGGTCAACAAGGGCGAGATGAAGCCCGAGGAGCTCGGCATCAAGGCAATCGACGAGAAGACCGTCGAGATCACGCTTGAGCGTCCGACGCCCTTCTTCCTCGAGCTCTTGGCACACCAGACCGCGCTGCCGGTCTCCAAGGCCAGCGTCGAGAAGAACGGCACCGACTTCGTCAAGCCGGGCGTGATGGTGTCGAACGGCGCGTTCAAGCTGGTCAGCCACGTCCCGAACGACAACCTCGTCGTCGAGAAGAACCCGAACTACTGGGATGCTGCCAACGTCAAGCTGGACAAGGTCGTCTTCTATCCGATCGACGATCAGGCCGCCTCCGTTCGCCGGTTCGAGGCGAAGGAAATGGACCTCGTCTACAACTTCTCCGCCGACCAGATCGACCGCCTGCGCGGCGCCTATGGCGACCAGGTTCATGTCGCCCCGGCACTGGCGACCTACTACTACGTCTTCGACACCCGCCAGGAACCCTACAGCGACGTGCGTGTCCGCCGCGCACTCTCCATGGCCGTCGACCGCGACTTCCTGGCGAAGGAGATCTATTCGGGCGCCCAGATCCCGGCCTATTCGATGGTTCCCCCGGGCATCGACACCTACGGCGATCCGTCCAAGGCCGACTTTGCCGACATGTCCCAGCTTGATCGCGAGGACAAGGCGATCGAACTGATGAAGGAAGCAGGCTACGGCGACGGCGGCAAGCCGCTGAAGATCGAGATCCGCTACAACACCAACCCGAACCACGAGCGCGTGGCGACGGCGGTCGCCGACATGTGGAAGAACACCTTCAAGGCCGATGTCTCGCTGGTGAACCTCGACGTGTCCTCGCACTACGCCTACCTGCAGGAGGGCGGCAAGTTCAACGTCGCGCGTGCCGGCTGGTCTGCCGACTATGCCGACGCCGAGAACTTCCTGGCGCTCAACCTGAGCTCCAACAAGACCTTCAACTACGGCCACTACGAGAACCCGGAATATGACGCGCTGATGCAGAAGTCCTACGACGAGCGCGATCCGGTCGCCCGTTCGAAGGTCATGCACGAAGCCGAGGCGATGCTGATGAGGGACCAGCCGGTCGCTCCGTTCATGACATCGGCCGATCTCTGGCTGGTCTCCGGCCGCGTCAAGGGCTGGAGCGACAATGCCGCCAACCAGCATCTGAGCCGGTTCCTGAGCCTTTCCGAGTAACGAGAAGAGGCGGCGCGCAGGGCACCCCGCGCGCCGCCTCGCAGGAGCACGGGCATGATGTCCTTCGTATTGCGCCGCCTGGCGAGCGCGGTGCCGACGCTGTTTATCGTCGTCACCATTTCCTTCTTTCTGATGCGGTTTGCCCCCGGCGGACCCTTCAATCTCGAGCGTCCGCTGCCTCCGACGACCATGGAGAACCTGATGCGGACCTATCAGCTCGACCAGCCGCTCTGGCGCCAGTACGCCACCTACCTCACCAATGCCGTCAAGGGCGATTTCGGCCCCAGCTATGTCTACAAGGACAACACCGTTGCCGAACTCATCGGCAAGGGCCTGCCCTATTCGATGGAACTCGGCTTCTATGCGCTGCTGCTCGCGCTGATCGGCGGGGTCCTGATGGGCACGACCGCGGCCTTGCGGCAGAACAGTGCGCTTGATTTCTCCATCATGTCCCTGGCGACGGTTGGAACGACGGTGCCGAACTTCGTCGTCGGTCCGGTCCTGACACTGATTTTCGCAATCGTGCTGTCGTGGCTGCCGGCCGGCGGCTGGGGCGACGGCTCGTTGCGCTTCCTGGTCCTGCCCATGATCGCGCTGGCCCTGCCGCAGCTTGCCGTGTTCGCCCGCCTGACCCGCGGCTCGATGATCGAGGCGCTGCACGCGGACCACATCCGCACGGCCAAGGCCTATGGCCTGCCGTCGCGCGTCGTCGTCGTGACCCACGCCATGCGCGGGGCGCTGTTGCCGGTCGTGTCCTATCTCGCCCCCTGTGCCGCAGCGCTTCTCACCGGCTCGGCGGTGGTGGAGACGATCTTCACCATTCCCGGCGTCGGCCGCTACTTCGTGCTCGGCGCGATCAATCGCGACTATACGCTGGTGATGGGCACGGTGATCCTCGTCGCCATCTTCGTCATCGCCTTCAACCTGCTGGTCGATATCCTCTACGGCCTTCTCGATCCAAGGGTTCGCCATGACTGACATTGCCGCAAGCCCGACGCACGAGAGGCCGAAAACGGTCAGCCGAAGCCTGTTCCAGCTCGCCCTCATCCGCTTCCGCCGCAACAAGGCGGCGATGGCCGGCTGCGTGACGCTGTTGCTGATCGCGTTGTTTTCCTTCGTGGGGCCGCTGTTCGTACCCCATGCCTACGACCAGGTGTTTCCTTCCTACGTCTCGGTTCCACCGAGCCTGCAGCCGCGACCGGACACGTCGACACTCCAGGAGGCGATCGAGGGTGTCGCCGCGCGCGCCCGGGTGAAGCTCGACAGCTTCGCCGTCGACGGCCAGACCTTCACCGCGACCATCAGCGCCAACGACCCGATCGATCCCCGCGCGACGCGCTATTTCGACCGGGCGAACGAGTTCCGCGACACGAAGGTCGAGACCACGGAAAACGAAGGGCGCACCCTGAAGCTGACCGGACAGGTCAATCGGGACTATTTCCCGTTCGGCACTGACTCCAATGGCCGCGACCTGCTCGTCCGCGTGATGCTCGGCGGCCAGATATCCATTGCCGTCGGGCTGCTGGCGAGCCTCGTCTCGCTCGGCATCGGCGTGACCTACGGTGCGACGTCCGGCTATATCGGCGGGCGCGTCGACAACGTGATGATGCGGCTCGTCGAAATCCTCTATTCGTTGCCCTTCGTCTTCCTCGTCGTCGTGCTCGTCGTCTTCTTCGGCCGCAGCTTCATCCTGATCTTCCTGGTGATCGGCGCGGTGGAGTGGCTGGACATGGCCCGCATCGTGCGCGGCCAGACGCTGACGCTGAAGCGGCGCGAGTTCGTCGGCGCCGCCGAGGCGCTGGGTCTGACCGATGCGCAGATCATCCGCCGCCACATCATTCCAAACACGATCGGTCCGGTCATCGTCTTCGTCACCGTCGTCGTACCGAAGGTGATCCTGCTGGAAAGCTTCCTTTCCTTCCTCGGTCTCGGCGTCCAGGCGCCGCTGACGAGCTGGGGGGCGCTGATCTCGGAAGGCGCCAACAACATCCAGTCGGCGCCCTGGCTGCTGATCTTCCCGTCGATCTTCTTCGTCGCGACGCTGTTTTCGCTAAACTTCGTCGGCGACGGGCTGCGCGACGCGCTCGACCCCAAGGACCGCTGAGATGGCAGACAACAACGAAACCATTCTCGCCATCCGCGACCTGAGTGTGAATTTCACGACGCCCGACGGTGTCGTCGACGCGGTCAAGGGCATCGACCTGGACGTCCGCGCCGGGGAAACGCTGGCCGTGGTCGGCGAATCCGGTTCGGGCAAGAGCCAGACCATGATGGGCATCATGGGCCTGCTCGCCAACAACGGCACGGCCGGTGGCTCGGCGAAGTATCGCGGCAGGGAGCTGATCGGCCTGCCGCCGGCCGAACTGAACAAGGTGCGCGGCGCCAAGATCACGATGATCTTCCAGGAGCCGATGACGTCGCTCGATCCGCTTTACACGATCGGGAGGCAGATCGCCGAGCCTTTCGTTCACCACCGCGGCGGCAGCTACCAAGACGCGCGCAAGCGCGTCCTGGACCTGCTGGAACTGGTCGGCATCCCCGAGCCGGCGCGGCGGATCGACAGCTATCCGCACGAGCTTTCCGGTGGCCAGCGCCAGCGCGTCATGATCGCCATGGCCTTGGCGAACGAGCCCGATATCCTGATCGCGGACGAGCCGACGACGGCGCTGGACGTGACCATCCAGGCGCAGATCCTCTCGCTTCTGCGAATGCTGCAGCAGCGGTTCGGCATGGCGATCGTGCTGATCACACACGATCTCGGCATCGTCCGGCATTTCGCCGAGCGGGTTGCGGTGATGCGGCGCGGCGAGGTCGTGGAACAGGGCGAGACCGCGACGATCTTCGAGCGGCCGACCTCCGACTACACGAAGATGCTGCTCGCGGCCGAGCCGCGCGGCCGCAAGGCGCCGCCGGCCGAAACGGCACCCATCGTGCTGGAAGGCCGTGACGTCACCGTGGACTATCAGATCGGCGGCGGGCTTTTTTCCAGCCGCTCCTCCGTGTTTCGCGCCGTCGATCGCGTTACGCTGAGACTGCGCGAGGGACAGACGATCGGCATCGTCGGGGAATCCGGCTCCGGCAAGTCGACGCTGGGGCGCGCGCTGCTGCGGCTCATTCCAGCCGCGGGTTACTATCGTTTCGGCTCAACGGATATCTCCGGCTTCGACCGGGCGCGGATGCGGCCGTTGCGACGGGAAACGCAACTCGTCTTCCAGGACCCTTACGGCTCGCTGTCTCCACGGCAGACGGTGGGCGAGATCGTCACCGAGGGTCTGTTCGTGCACGAGCCGAGTCTCAGCAAGGCCGAGCGAGACCGGCGCGCGGTGGCAGCCCTCACCGAGGTCGGCCTCGATCCGGATGCGCGCAACCGCTACCCGCACGAATTCTCCGGCGGCCAGCGCCAGCGCATCGCGATCGCCCGGGCGATGATCCTGAAGCCCCATCTGGTCATCCTCGACGAGCCGACATCCGCTCTCGATCGCTCGGTCCAGGGTCAGGTGATCGACCTGCTGCGGACACTGCAGGCCAGCCACAAGCTTTCCTACATCTTCATCAGCCACGATCTTTCCGTGGTGAAGGCGATGTCGGACTATGTGATCGTCATGAAGGACGGCCGCATCGTCGAGGAAGGCGATACGGACGCCATCTTCGAGGCGCCGCGCGACGCCTACACCAAAGCGCTGATCGGGGCCGCCTTCAATATCTGAGAGCGGGTCATTGCGACGGACGCGGGTGGAAGCCCAACAGGTCAACGGCAATCCGCTCCGGATTGCCGTTATCGACGGTTCGGGCTCGGCTCGGGATAGGAATAGGGCTGCCGCTTGTCCGGGTCGTCTGCCCGGAACAGCTTGAAGCTGAAGGTGGAGCTCGACTGCATCGCTTTGGTCATGCTCGTCTTGCCATGGACGATCGTCGGCAGATCGTAGGACTGGTCTTTGTCGTCGTCGGCCGAATCGGCACGAGCAATGCCCACCATAAGAAGGCTTGTCAGCGTGAAGGTCGCCACTGCGTATTTCATGTGATCCTCCGCCCGTTCGGAAGAGAGCCGCACCTCATCAGCAAAGAAATAATATGCAAGCCTTAACCGCGCCATAGCCTGGGCGTTGACAGTCTGTCGTTCGCTGCAAGGTCCCACTTGGAAACCGAGACCGGTTGCCAGCGGCCTGATGGGAAGCTAAGCGAAGGATGCGAGCGCCGCTGCCGGCGCATATTTCGAGATCGGGAACGTGGACGCGCTTTTTTCTCCAGTCTTCGGCAAGACCTTTTCCGCCTTCCTTTTCGACATGGATGGAACCCTTCTCGACTCGACCGCTTCGACCGAGCGTGTATGGGGCAATTGGGCCCGCCGGCATGGGCTGGATGTGGATGCCTTCCTGCCGACGATGCATGGCAAGCGCGGCATCGATACGATCCGTGCACTGGATCTGCCCGGGATTGATCCGATCGCCGAGGCGCTGGAGATCGAGAAGGGCGAGATTGCCGATGTCGATGGCGTGGTCGCCATTTCCGGCGCCGTGGCGTTCCTGTCCGCCTTGCCCGCGGATCGATGGGCGATTGTGACATCGGCTCCGATTGCCCTTGCCCATCGCCGCCTTGCCGCCGCCGGCATCCCGATTCCGACCGTCATGGTCACGGCCGAGGATGTCAGGATCGGTAAGCCCTCGCCGGAAGGCTATCTGCTTGGGGCGAGCCGCCTCGGCGTCGAAGCGGGCCAATGTCTGGTGTTCGAGGATGTCGAGGCAGGGGTTCGGGCCGGCGAGAGCGCGGGCGCCAGCGTGGTGGTCGTGGCAGCCACGCACGGTCACGGCCCCAAGACGCCGCATCCGAGGATCACGGCCTATGACGATCTCCACGTGCGTGTCGATGTTGCCGGCATGTTGTCCCTGAGGCGCGTCGCAGCGGCGTGAGCAGCCCCGTCCTACAGGCAAACCGCCGGGCATTGGTGCCGATGGTGACGGCTCCGTTCTGGAGAAACTGCGTGTCTTGGCTGGGCATGAAAATGCCCGGTGGACCCGGGCATTCGTGATCTGTGACGGGCCGGTGTTTCAGCCCTCGAAGAATTCCTTCATCCGGGCGAAGAACCCGGTCGATTCCGGATTGTTCTCCTTGGAGGAAATCTCCTCGAACTCCTTGAGCAGTTCGCGCTGTCGTTTCGTCAGCTTCTGCGGTGTCTCGATCTGGATCTGGATATAGAGATCGCCGACCTGGGTCGATCGCAGCACCGGCATGCCCTTACCCTTGAGGCGGAACTGCCGGCCATTCTGCGTCCCCTCGGGGACACTGACGCGTGACTTCGTGCCGTCGAGGGTCGAAACGTCGAAGGTTCCGCCCAGCGCCGCCGTGGTGATGGAAATCGGCACGCTGCAATGCAGGTCGGCGCCATCGCGCTGGAAGAACTCGTGTGGCTTGACCGACAGGAAGATGTAGAGGTCTCCCGCCGGCCCGCCGCGCAGACCGGCCTCGCCTTCGCCGGCCAGGCGGATGCGCGTGCCGTCCTCGATGCCGGCCGGGATGTTGACGGAGAGCGAACGCTCCTCGGTCACGCGACCATGCCCATGACACTTCGTACAGGGATCGGGGATGATCGTGCCACGCCCCTGACAGGTCGGACAGGTGCGCTCGATCGAGAAGAAGCCCTGGGCCGCGCGCACGCGGCCGGCGCCCTGGCAGGTGCCGCAGGTCTGCGGCTTCGAGCCCGGCTTGGCACCGGACCCGGAGCAGACGTCGCAGCTGATCGACGTCGGTACGCGGATCTGCGCGGTCTTGCCGGCAAATGCCTCCTCCAGCGAGATTTCCATGTTGTAGCGCAGGTCTGCGCCGCGCTCACGGCCGCCGGAAGAGCGCCGCTGCCGGCCACCGCCCATCATCTCGCCGAAGATGTCCTCGAAGATGTCGGAGAACCCGCCGGCGCCAAAGCCGCCGGCACCGAATCCGCCGCCGCCCATGCCGCCGTGCTCGAAGGCGGCGTGGCCGTAGCGGTCGTAGGCAGCCCGCTTTTGCGGATCCTTCAGGATCTCGTAGGCCTCGTTGACTTCCTTGAACTTCACCTCGGCCGCAGCGTCACCGGGATTCTTGTCGGGATGATATTTCATCGCCATCTTGCGGAAGGCGCTTTTCAGTTCCTTCTCATCGGCGCCCTTGGCCACGCCCAGCGTTTCGTAGAAGTCAATCTTAGCCATATCACTGCCGCGCCCGTCTCATGGACGGTGTCTCGTTCGTTGAAAGGGGAAATGCCAGCCGTGCCCTGGTGTATCCGGCATCATGGTCCGAATGCAAGGCGGCGAAAGGAATGCGAGCAGAAGACACCATGATATCGTCACCGCAGTGAACGCGAAGCACCATGGCCGTGTCCTTCGTCTGTCTTCCGCCTCTGTTCTACCGGAAAGGCCGGCCGCGCCGAGCGCGGCCGGGAGCTTGTGCTGTTAGGAAGCCGACCGCTTGCGGTCGTCGTCGTCCTTGACTTCCTCGTAGTCGGCATCGACGACGTTGTCGCCTGCCTCGCCCGAGGACGCGCCGGCTTCCGCCTGCTGGGACTCATAGATCGCCTGACCGAGCTTCATGGAGACTTCCATGAGCGTGTTGGTCTTGGCCTTGATGTCCTCGGCGTCGGGCTCGGAAGCCTCGATGGCCGTCTTCAGGGCCGCGATCGCATCCTCGATCGCCTTGCGGTCGTCTGCAGACACCTTGTCGCCATACTCCGTGACCGACTTCTCGGTGGAGTGGACCAGGCTCTCGGCCTGGTTCTTGGCTTCGACCGTCTCGCGCCGCTTCTTGTCGCTCTCGGCATTGGCTTCGGCGTCTTTCACCATCTTCTCGATGTCGGCATCCGACAGACCACCGGACGCCTGGATGCGGATCTGGTGCTCCTTGCCGGTGCCCTTGTCCTTGGCCGAAACCTGCACGATGCCGTTGGCGTCGATGTCGAAGGTGACTTCGATCTGCGGTACGCCGCGCGGCGCCGGCGGAATGCCGACGAGGTCGAACTGGCCAAGCAGCTTGTTGTCCGCCGCCATTTCGCGTTCGCCCTGGCTGACGCGGATCGTCACGGCCGACTGGTTGTCTTCGGCAGTCGAGAAGGTCTGGCTCTTCTTCGTCGGGATCGTCGTGTTGCGCTCGATCAGACGGGTGAAGACGCCGCCGAGCGTCTCGATGCCGAGCGACAGCGGGGTCACGTCGAGCAGCAGAACGTCCTTCACGTCGCCCTGCAGCACGCCGGCCTGGATGGCGGCACCCATGGCGACCACCTCATCCGGGTTGACGCCCTTGTGCGGCTCCTTGCCGAACAGCTGCTTGACGGTTTCCTGAACCTTCGGCATGCGCGTCATGCCGCCGACGAGAACGACTTCGTCGATCTCGGCCGCAGAGACGCCGGCGTCCTTGAGGGCCGCCTTGCACGGCGCAATGGTGCGCTGGATCAGGTCGTCGACCAGTGCCTCGAACTTGGCGCGGGTCAGCTTCATCGTCAGGTGCTTCGGACCGGAGGCGTCGGCCGTGATAAACGGTAGGTTGATCTCGGTCTGCTGCGACGAGGACAGCTCGATCTTCGCCTTTTCCGCAGCCTCCTTCAGGCGCTGCAGGGCAAGCTTGTCGTTCTTCAGGTCGATGCCCTGGTCCTTCTTGAACTCGCCGGCCAGGTATTCGACCAGACGCATGTCGAAGTCTTCACCGCCAAGGAAGGTGTCGCCGTTGGTCGACTTCACCTCGAACACGCCGTCGCCGATTTCCAGAACGGAGATATCGAAGGTGCCGCCGCCAAGGTCGTAGACGGCGATGGTCTTGCCGTCCTTCTTGTCGAGACCGTAGGCAAGGGCGGCCGCGGTCGGCTCGTTGATGATGCGCAGCACTTCAAGACCGGCAATCTTGCCGGCATCCTTGGTGGCCTGGCGCTGGGCGTCGTTGAAGTAGGCCGGAACGGTGATGACCGCCTTCTCGACCTTTTCGCCGAGATAGGACTCAGCCGTTTCCTTCATCTTCTGCAGGATCATGGCGGAGATCTGCGACGGGGAATAATCCGTCCCGTGCGCTTCGACCCAGGCATCGCCGTTGCCGGCCTTGACGATCTTGTAGGGCACCATGCCCTTGTCCTTCTGCGTCGTCGGATCGTCGAAGGTGCGGCCAATCAGGCGCTTGATCGCAAAGAGCGTGTTTTCCGGGTTCGTCACAGCCTGGCGCTTGGCCGGTTGTCCGACGAGGCGTTCGCCATCCTCCGTAAAGGCGACCATCGAGGGCGTGGTGCGCGCGCCTTCGGCGTTCTCAATGACTTTTGCGTCCTTGCCGTCCATGACGGAGACGCACGAGTTTGTCGTTCCGAGGTCGATACCGATTACTTTAGCCATGTCATTCTCTCCTTGAAGCGAACCGCCGGAACCCAATCAGGCATTCGTTCGGCAGTCCCTAGTGGGATGGTAGTGCAGGAATTCGCGACGGAGGCCGCGTCTTCCGGCTATATAAGGATCAGCCTAGGTGACTGCAAGGCGTCAATCGTGCCGAAAAGGACGCGCAATCAGAAGGCTGAGGCGTCCGCAAATTGCCGCCATCGACTGAATGTGGGAGTGCGCGGCAACTCCGTCAAGGCCGCGCGCTGCAACTGATCCAGATGACCGTGCCGTCGGGACCGTCAGCCGCCAATCAGGACATCGAGCAGGGTGGAACGCCGCTTCACAGGCGGCGTTTGGCCGACCTCGGCCGGCGGAACCGGCAGGGCATTGCTGTCGATCGTCTCCGGCGTCGGAGCCGGGCTTTCAATCCCGGCACCCCGGGTACTGGTCCCCAGTGCACGCGCCACCATTTCCGCCAGCGTGTCCGGCTCGTCCTCGGCCGGCGCCGGCTGCACGACCGGAAGATCGCCGCCGGTCGTGCCGAACAGCGGCGAAGGCGACAGGCCCTCGTGCGCCGCCGTCATGAACCGGCTCCAGGTCTTGGCTGGCAGCCCGCCACCCGTCACCTTCTTCATCGACTTGCCGTCATCGTTGCCGAACCAGACCCCGGTCGTCAGATTGCTGGTGTAGCCGACGAAAAGCGCGTCACGGAAGGACTGAGTCGTGCCGGACTTGCCCGCCGCCTGCCAACCCGGCAGCTTCGCATTCCTGCCGGTGCCTTCGGTAATCACCCGCATCAGCATGCCGTTCATCATGGCGACGATCTCCGGCTCGAGGACGCGCGGAGGATTGTCGTAGGTGTTCTCGTAGAGCACCTTTCCTTCCACCGTGGAAATGCGGCGGATGATGTGCGGCGTTGCCTTGTAGCCGCCGTTCATGAAGGGGGCATAGGCGGACGTGAGCTCGACGAGCGAGACTTCCGAGGTGCCCAATGCAATCGAAGCATTCGCCTGCATTTCGGATTCGATGCCGAGCCGGTGCGCCAGCTTGATCACCTGATCCGGCCCCACCTCCATGACAAGCTGCGCGGCAATCGTGTTCAGCGAATTGGTGAGCGCGGAGCTTAAGGTCACCTGCCCACGATACTTCTGGTCGTAGTTTTCCGGGGTCCACTTGCCAATCTTGACCGGCGCGTCGTTGCGCACCGAAAGCGGTGAACGCCCTGCTTCGAGCGCCGCCGCATAGACGAATGGCTTGAAGGCCGACCCCGGCTGGCGCTTCGCCTTGGAGGCGCGGTCGAACTGGCTGGTGGCATAGTCTTTCCCGCCGACGAGCGCGCGGATCGCGCCGGTGCCGTCGATCGAGACGAGTGCCGCTTGCGAGGCATTGAGCTTTTCGCCCTCGGTCTGGATAACGGCCGTGATCGCTTCGTCCGCCTTTTTCTCCAGGTCGAGATCGATCGTCGTATCGACGACGAGATCCTCGGTGATGTCGCCGACCAGTTTCGGCACCTGATCCATGACGAGGTCGGCTGCATAATGTTCAGCCCCCGACCAGTAGCTCTTCGCCCGCGTCGGCGCCTGCGACATGGCGGTGGTGATTTCGCGGTCGGTGACGAAGCCGGCCTCGCGCATGGCACCGAGCACGACCTGGGCCCGCTCCTCGGCGGCTTCGGGATCGCGGGCGGGCGAAAGGCGCGACGGCGCCTTCAGGAGCCCGGCGAGCATCGCGGCTTCGCCGAGGTTCACGTCGCGCGCGGATTTGTTGAAGTAGCGCCGCGAGGCCGCCTCGACGCCATAGGCGTTGGAGCCGAAGAAGACCCGATTGAGATACATCGCGAGAATCTCGTCCTTGGAATACTTGTGCTCCAGCCAGAAGGCGAGCAGCACTTCCTGCACCTTGCGTTCAAGCGTGCGCTCCGGCGAAAGGAACAGGTTCTTTGCCAGCTGCTGCGTCAGGGTCGAGCCGCCCTGCACCATGCGGCCGCTGACGACGTTCGTCACCATTGCACGGGCGAGGCCGAGCGGGTCGATGCCGAAGTGGGAATAGAATCGCCGGTCCTCGATCGCGATCACCGCCTGGGGGATGTAGGGCGACATCTGTTCGAGCGACAGCGCCTCGCCGCCGGTGGTGCCGCGATTGGCAATCGGGCTGCCGTCGCGCGCCACGATCTTGACGTTGGGCGGGCGCACCGGGATCGACCAGCTCTTCGCACTGGGCATCTGGGCGCCGTAATAGAGGACCAGGGCACCGACGGCCATACCGCCCCAGATGCCGAGAACGATGCTCCAGTAGGTCAGGAAGCGGACAGCGCCGAGGAGACCGCCGCCGCGCGGCCCCCGTCTGGACGACGGCTTCCTGCGGGCAGAGGATTTGGATTTTCGCTTTGCCGGCTTCGCGCGGCGCCCGGCGGTGCGCGTCACGCGGTCGTCCTCGTCGATGCGCAAATCATCGTCGTCATAGTCGTCCTCGTCCTCGAAGGAGGGCTCGATCCGTTGTGATTTGCGCTGGCCTGCCATGCCGGGAGAAGACACCTTTCGTGATCGTGGGTGCGATGAACTGTAATTGCGGCGATTTAAGGGGTGGTTAAGGACGGATTAACGAATTCGCTATAGTTCTCAACCAGTTCCCCCTAAGCCGTTACCGCGCGTTACCGCTGCCGTTACCGTTCCGTTCTCGCAGCTTGATGCGAGATTCTGCGAACCGCTCGGCAGCTTCTTGTTCAGCACGGTCATATACCGATGCTGTTGTCTTGACGCTGCTATGGCCGGCGACCTTGGCAGCGTCATCGGTCGACGCTACGGACGCCCTTGCTTCAGTGATCGCGGATGCGCGCAAGTCACGTGCCCATACCTTCGGACTCACGCCAGCGGCTTTCCTATCATCTGCCCATCGGTCACTAATGGCCCGCGTCACATATGGCAGTCCGGTCGCCTCCGAAACAATAACCGGCCCGACTCGCCTCTCTGGTGGCCAATGCTCAAGCTCCTCTAGGACCATCGGTGCAAGCGTCAGCGGGTAAGTGACTGACTTGCCGGTGGTGTCTGAAGTCTTCGACGGTGTGAACCGCATGACGAGCTCATCGTCGATGTGGTCCCAGCGCAGCCCGAACCACTTCCTATCTCCTCCAGCATCGATCACATCTGAGAGCCCGCCTTGATCGATCGGCCACCATTGGCCAGCAACGTCCCACAAGCGAAGCGTGGTCTCGTAAACGATGGCGTATAGAAGGGCAGAGGACGGCCGCCCTGCAGCATGTGCCGCCTTCCTGATCGCGATTGCTTGTTCAGCGGTAATGACTGTCTCACGGCGACGTGGTTGCGGTAGATCTTCTCGAGCGGCCCGCAGGATTTCCCGAACTTCAATGCAACCATCGAAGCGGCAGAGGATCCCATGCTTTACCGCGGCTTCGACGATCGCCCTGCAGGTCGCAGCGGCGGCCAAGGCCGGGGACGGGCGGCGCCGAAGGCGGTGCGCAATCATATCCATCTTTCCGTGTACCCGGGTCTAGTGACCGGGTCACGGTAGATGGGTCTTGGTTCTGAGTTTTATGAACGCTATCGGCCGTAGCGTTCGGAATTCCCCGAACACTTGTGTTCTGGTTTTCCAGAACGCTAATCTCACTCTCCGTAGTGTTCGGGGTTTTATGAACACTACGGCCGTGCGCCCAATCGGGCACATAGCGGGAAGCCCTGCGTCCGGAACCCTTCTCCTGCGTCAGATAACCCCAGCTGACCAGATCTTTGAGGGCAGAGTGCACGTCACCGGTATAGAGGCCGATGCCGTCTGGATCGCGCTCTTTCAGGGTTGCAACAATGTGCCGGACACTGGCGAGGGCATCGCCATACTTTCGATGATACCAGTCCAAAATGAAGCCGTAGACTGCAAGATGCTTCCGCTTCATTCGCCGGTCCAACGGCGCGATGGTGGCCAGCCGAAACTTGTTCTCAAGACTATCGTCCATTGGCCGCCTCCAGCGCCTCGACAGCAAGAGCGGTCAGTCGCTCGGCAAGAGGCTTGCTGAAGCTAAACAGCCAACAGACGCTCCTTTCCGGAACGTTCACAGCGGCTAGATTGTGCTGAACATCACTCAGCCGCACGCTCTTCGTCGGTGGCGGACTGCTGTTGCTTCTTCAGAAGCACCAACTGTTCGGACGACATCTGCGGATCTTTCGATGTGCTTGCAGTCGTCGTCGTTTGATCGACGTTCGCCTTCGCGCTGGTCTGGTGATAGGCGCAGTCGGCCTGTGCCATCGGGGCGGACAAGCCAAGGGCGAATGCAAATAGAAGGATGTGCTTCATGGCCGTCTCCTTGTTTGCTGCGCCGATACAATAGCAGCGGCCGGTGAAAGTGGAAATCACGATCGCGCGCATCGGGCCACGCCCATCCTGGTTGAGACGGTGCAATCAGGGGGGCGCAGAAAATGCAACCTCCGCGTTAATCCGTCCTTAACCACCCCTTAGGGGCAAGCGATTGATTTGGCTTGCGGGCGTTACCGCAGCGATGAACTCAACCACCCTGCCGGCCTCTGCCGGCGGGCGCGCCTTCGTGCGCCTTGACCTTAGGAGACACCATGAAAGTTCTATATGTTCACCCCACCCGAGAAACCGGGAAGAGAGATTGCGTAGCATTCGTCGATGTCCAGATGAGTGACGATATGCGAATGTATGGGCTGCGCCTAATCCGCCATCCTGATGGCCGCTACACCATCTATGCGCCCCAGTGCGGCAGGCGCCAGGCCGCCACAAACCGAACGTCCGACACCAGCCTATTGAAGGTGTTTACCATCTGGCGGCAAGCGTGCCCGGCACTAGCGTGCCTGCACCTTCCACGACGGCGGTCGCTTTTCGATAAAGGCCGACAGGCCTTCGTGTGCCTCGACCGTCTGCAAAGTATCGGCAAGGCGCAACAGGGTCATTTCAATCAGTTGCTCATCAATCGGTCGGCCGACAGCCTGGACCAGTGCCTTTGTTGCGGCGACGGCCTCCGGTGCGGTGGAAAAATAGGGTTGGATCTCGGCCTCGATGGCCGCTTCCAGTCCATCCGGCTCGACGACGGTGTTCACAAGCCCCACGGACCGGGCTTCGTCCGCGGCGAAGATCCGGGCGGAGGTAAAGTAGCGAAGCGCAGCAGCGGAGCCGATCCGGGCAATCACGTAGGGGCTGATCGTCGCCGGGATGAGGCCGAGGCGGGTCTCGGTAAAGCCGAAGCGTGCCCCGGCTGCTGCAATTGCGGCGTCGCAGACGCTGACCAGACCGACGCCTCCGCCATAGGCCTGGCCGTTCACGCGGGCGATCAGCGGCTTCGGCAGTTCGCGAAGCGCCTTCAGCATCAGCGCAAGCTTGCGCGCCTCGACGATCCGCTGCGCCCTGGAGGCATCAACCTGCGCCCTCATCCATTTGAGGTCGGCGCCTGCGCAGAAACTCGCGCCCGCACCGGTGACGACCACCACGCGCACCTGCCGATCGGCCCCCAGCAGTGCGGCGGCGCTGGTCAAATCGGCAATCATCTCGCTTGAAAGGGCATTGTGCTGTTCCGGCCGGGCAAGCGTCAGCACCGCCACGCCCCGTTGATCAACAGCGATCGAAAGCGTCTCGAAAGTCATGGCCGGTTCCCTTCCGACATTCTCACCAGGTCGCGTGCGAAGTCCGCCGCGTCTGCCAGCAAATCCAGGTCCAGCCCGGTCGGATACGCCATCGCCTCCAGCATCCGGGCGACGGCGAGCGTATCGACGTTGCCCCTCGCCCCCGGCGCGTAGGGACATCCGCCAAGTCCGCCGACCGAGGCATCGAAGACCCGCAGCCCCATGTCGAGACTGGTCCGGATGTTATCGAGCGCGCGCCCGCCCGTGTCGTGAAAATGTCCGGCCAGCTTTTGTGCGGGCGCTCGCGCCAGAACGGCGTCCAGCATCGCGGCGATCTCGTCGGGCGTTGCGCGCCCGATCGTATCGCCAAGGCTCACCTCGTGACATCCGAGAGCGAACAGCCTTTCGGTGACATCTGCGACGGCCGCAGGTGGGGTCGGCCCATCATAGGGGCAGGCGACGACACAACTGACATAGCCGCGCATGGGAATGCCGTCGGCCCGCGCCGCCTCCGCGACGGACTCCAGGCGATGAAGACTTTCCGCAATCGAGCAGTTGATGTTCGCTCGAGAAAACCCTTCGGAGGCGGAAACGAAGATCGCCACCTCGTCGGCGCGTGCGGCCCGCGCCGCCTCATAGCCCTTGATGTTCGGCACCAGAACCGAAAAGCGCACGCCCGGGCGGCGGACGATTGCGGCCATCACCTCGGCGCCATCGGCGAGTTGCGGCACCCATTTCGGGCTGACGAAACTGGTCGCCTCGACGCGGCGAAAACCGCAAGCCGACAACCGGTCGATCAGGGCGATCTTTTCCGCCGCCGGAATGATCCGCTTTTCGTTCTGCAGGCCGTCACGCGCGGCCATTTCAACGATCTCGACGAAATCGCCCATCAGCGTTCCTCTTCGCCGGGTTCACCAACACCCTACCCTCGCTCACTTGGCCGGCGGCGGCAACGGTGATTGATGCAATCCCACCCCGTCGCGTGGCGCAGCAAACTCGACGCAGAGACGGCACCGCCGGTGGCAGCACGCTTGCGGATGAATCGAGACGGCCGAAACACGATGATCTTTTGTCATCATGCTTCGGCCGGAGGTTCAAACCGCAGCAAGCGGCATGACGGAAAGGTATCGCGGGACGGTCGATAATTCGCGGTACAGCGATGTCGCCGAAAAGAGCGGCTCGTGGCCGCTCTTTCGCTGGGTCAATAGTATGGCGACAGGCACTGCTGGCGCGGCCCATAATAGGGCTGGAACGTATTGTCGTAGGCCCGGTAGGAGCGGTAGCGTGCGGCGCACCAGTCGAAATGCCGCGGATTGACGCCGCCGCCGTCATAGTAGCGCGGCTGGCTGGCGACAGCGCCCCCGATCAGGGCACCGGCCGTAAAGGCGGCCAGCGGATACCAGTAGCCATCGTTGTAGCGGCGATAGCCCTCGCGATAGTGAGGATAGCCGCGATAGCCGCGGTAGTAACCGTGTCGATGCCCTCGGTCATAGTCGCGGCGATCGCGATAGCCGCGCCGGACGTAATAGTCGACATTCTCCACGGCTGTCGGAAGGGTCGCGCCAGCGCGGGGCATGGCACCTGCCTGTACCGGAACGAAAGCGGTTGCAAGCGTGGCCGCAGACAAGACGGCCGCCATGAGGCCTGTGACGAACTTTCCCATATCTTCAACTCCAAAAAGACTGACTTCTGAGAACAGTGATGGGCCTCTTATGGATTGATTGGCCTGAACAGAGGATGAACCGGCCTTTTGTTCATCCCTGATCGTCCTCGTTGGCCCTCATCTGGCTGTAGCGTGCGTGCTCGAAGACGAACACGGCACCCAGTCCCAACACGAAGGGGATGATCAGGTAGAAAACGCGAAAGACGGCGAGCGCTGCCAGAACGTCGACGGGCTCCAGTTCGGGGAGCGCTGCGATGAAGATGAGTTCCAGAACGCCGATGCCGCCCGGCGCGTGCGACAGGAGGGCGGCGGAGAAAGACGCAAGGAAGATCCCGAGCACGACCAGATAGCCGGGATTGCCAGCCGCGGGCAGCACGAAATAGATGATCGCCGCGGCAGCCAGTAGCTCGACCGGCGCGATCAGCAACTGCTGGAGGGCAACAGAGGGGCGGGGATACTCCAGGTGCAGCCAGCGCGTGCGGATCGGCCGAAACCCGACGAGGCTGCCGACGATGTAGAGGGCCACAAGAAAGAGGATAAGCACGCCGGTGGAGAATGCCGCCTCGATCGGCAAAAATGCTGCGAAGCGTTCGATGATTTCCGGCTCGATGATCAGGACAAGGCCGAACAGCACCGCAGTCCCCAGCGCGAAGGTGAACGAGCAGAAGGCGACAAGCACGCCGACCTCGCTGGCCGTCAGGCCCTTCGAGGAATAGGCGCGGTAACGCACGACGGCGCCGGAGAGCACGGACGCGCCGATGTTGTGCGCCAGTGCATAGGCGGTGAACGACGCCACGGTGATGAACCAGAGCGAGATGCGATGACCGAGATGCTCCAGCGCCAGGTGATCGTAGGCGGCCAGTGCGGCATAGGCCGCGACGGTTGCCGCGGCGGCGAGCAGCCAGCCGGAGGGTGGGATTGCCAGCAGGCTGTCCCGGAAATCGTGATACGAAAGCCCCTTGAGGTCGTGGTAGAGGATCCAGACGGAGAAGACGATGGCCACCGCTCCGACGGCGGGCCAAATGAGCTTGCCGAGTTTCATGTGACCGATAACCGTGCGTACGTGCTGTGGCCTGCCAGGATCAGCGATGTCTGCCGCGGCTTGTCCGGACTGGTGTTGCGCATGCGGTGTGCTTCCTCCCTACGTCTCCGCCTCGCGTTGCGGAGACGCCCCTTCACGCCGAATTGTTGGCCGCGAAATTAACCATCGTCGGCGGACAGGACAATGATGCGATCGAAAACCCGCGCAGGTTTGATCGATCGTGATCGGTCCGTGGCGAGCCTCTGCCTTGCGCTCAACTGATCGGATGGCGCAACCCGCTTTGGTCCTGCGGAAAGCCTTGCGCCATCGGATCGCAGCGTGGGGATCGCGTCAGCGGGCGCCGAGAGCCGCCAGGATCCGGATCCAGGAGCGGATGCCCTTTTCGAAGGAGCGCAGTTCGTATTTCTCGTTCGGCGAGTGGATCCGGTCATCGGACAGCCCGAAGCCGACGAGAAGCGATTCCATGCCCAGCATCCGCTGGAAATCGCCGACAATCGGGATGGATCCGCCCATGCCGATCATGACGGCGGGCTTCGGCCACTCCTCCGACAACGCGTCCTTGGCCTTGTTGAGCAGCGGCGAATCGTAGGGGAGGTGGATTGCAGGCGAACCGCCATGGGCGTGGAACGTCACCTGGCAGTCGGCCGGGATCTTTGAGCGGACATAGGCACGGAAGGTGTCGCGGATCCTGGCCGGATCCTGGTTGCCGACCAGTCGGAAGGAGACCTTCGCGGTGGCTTCCGCGGCGATCACCGTCTTGAACCCCTCGCCGGTGTAGCCCCCGACGATGCCGTTCACCTCGGCTGTCGGCCGCGCCCAGGTCAGTTCCAGGACCGAGCGGTCCTTTTCTCCCGCCGGGATGGAGAGACCGATCTCGCCCAGGAATTTTTCGGCCGTCTGGCCGAGCTTTTCCCAGGTCGCCTTGATGTGCTCTGGCGTTTCCTCGACGCCCTCGTAGAAACCGTCGAGCGTAACGCGACCGGATGCGTCGTGCAGACCTGCAAGAACATCGCTGAGGATGTGGATCGGATTTGCGGCAGCACCACCGAAATAGCCGGAGTGAAGGTCGCGGTCGGCCGCCTTGACGACGATCTCCTCGCCGACGAGGCCGCGAAGCCCGGCCGAGATCGCCGGCGTATCGGCGTCCCACATATTGGTGTCGCAGACCAGTGCGTAGTCGGCCTTGAGTTCAGCGGCATTGGCTTCGAGGAACGGCTTCAGCGAAGGCGAGCCGGACTCCTCCTCGCCCTCGAAAAGGATCGTTACCTTGCAAGGCAGCGCTCCGACCGTTTCCTTGTAGGCGCGGCAGGCCTCGACGAACGTCATCAACTGGCCCTTGTCGTCGGAAGTACCGCGGCCGGTGATGACCCGCCGTCCGCCGCCGATGTCGCGCACAGCCGGCTCGAACGGGTCGTTCTGCCAGAGATTGAGCGGGTCGACCGGCTGGACATCGTAATGACCGTAGAACAGCACGTGTGGCGCGTCGGGCGTTGCCCCGTCGTGATGGGCGACGACCATCGGATGACCGGACGTCTCGCGCACGTTCGCGTCGAAGCCGAGGGAGCGAAGCTCTGCCACCAGCCACTCTGCACCGCGCAGAACCTCGGCCGAGTAGGCCGGATCGGTCGATATCGTTTTGATGCGCACGAGTTCGAACAGGCGATCGAGACTGGCGGGAACATTCGCGGCGGCGTGGTCGAGTACGGGTAACAGATTGGTCATGGTCGAATCCTTCTTTCCGGCCGGACCATAGCGCATGCCGATGCGGATCGGAATCGATTTCCAACCGGCAAGCGCGACCCGTCGGACGAAAAGAAAAAGCCGCTGCGGACGGGAGGCGCGTCCGCAGCGGCTTTTGCGAATTGTGGACAAAGGCCCGGAGAGGGGGATAAGGCCTTTGTCCTATAGTCTGGCGCGGCGGGGGACAGGCCGGGATGCCAGACCACGGCTTGATCAGGTGCCGATGACCATCATTTGGGCCCCGGAATATGGCTTTTCAAGGGATTCGAGCCGTCGGGAAAATTACAAATTGGTAACGTTTGTGTGAGGCTTTCAAAGTGGTTTGCGCGACGATCTCGGGGCAAAGGATGATGGACGCGCGCAGCGCCGCGCGCTATCCATGAGCCATGAAAAATGGTGATCATCTCTTCCTCGTCGACGGCTCCGGCTTCATCTTTCGCGCCTTCCATGCGATCCCGCCGCTGAACCGCAAGTCGGACGGCCTGCCGGTCAACGCGGTCTCTGGTTTCTGCAACATGCTGTGGAAGTTGCTCAAGGACGCGCGCAACACCGATGTCGGGGTGACGCCCACCCATTTCGCCGTCATCTTCGACTACTCCTCGAAGACCTTTCGCAACGAGCTCTATGATCAGTACAAGGCGAACCGCACCGCGCCGCCGGAGGACCTGATCCCGCAGTTCGGGCTGATCCGCCATGCGACGCGAGCCTTCAATCTCCCCTGCATCGAAAAAGAGGGCTACGAGGCCGACGACCTGATCGCCACCTATGCGCGCCTGGCCGAGGAGGCCGGCGCCGACGTCACCATCATTTCCTCCGACAAGGACCTCATGCAGTTGGTCACACCAAAGGTGTCGATGTACGACAGCATGAAGGACAAGCAGATCTCCGTTCCGGAAGTCATCGAGAAGTGGGGCGTGACCCCGGACAAGATGATCGACCTGCAGGCGATGACGGGCGATTCGACCGACAACATTCCCGGCATTCCCGGAATCGGACCGAAGACGGCGGCCCAGCTCCTGCAGGAATATGGGGACCTGGACACGCTGCTGGCGCGCGCCGAGGAGATCAAGCAGCAAAAGCGGCGCGAGAATATCATCGCCAACCGCGCCCAGGCGCTGCTGTCGCGCGAATTGGTGACCTTGAAGACCGACACGCCGCTTGACGTGCCGCTCGACGGTCTCGTGCTTGAGCCGCAAGACGGCCCGAGGCTGATCGCCTTCCTCAAGGCGATGGAGTTCAACTCCCTCACCCGGCGTGTCGCCGAGGTTTGCGGCTGCGATGCATCCGCGATCGAGGCGGCTTTCGTTCCGGTCGAATGGGGCACGGAGGCCCATGGCCCGGATCTCGACATCGTGGCCGGGCGACCGGTGACCGACGACGCGACGAGCGCGGCGCAGGCGGCCGGGACGCTGCTGCCGGATGCCTCTCCCGACGCGCCGACGCCGGCGGCCCTGGCAAAGGCGCGCGCCGCGTTCTTCGCGGGCCGGCCGTTCGACCATTCCGCCTATGCGACGATCCGTGACCTTGCGGCGCTCGACAACTGGATCGCCGATGCGCGCGAGGCGGGCCTCGTCGGCTTTGCCACGGCGACGACGACGCAGGACGCGATGCAGGCGGATCTCTGCGGCTTTTCACTGGCGATCGCAGACAACGCCAACAATCCGACCGGCGCCTCCATCCGCGCCGCCTACGTTCCCTTGCAGCACAGGACCGGAGCGGGCGACCTGCTCGGCGCCGGGCTTGCGGACGGGCAGGTTCCGACCGCTGAGGCGCTCGAGCGCCTGCGGGCGATGGTCGAGGATCCGTCGATCCTGAAGGTGGCGCAGAACCTCAAATTCGACTACCTCGTCCTGAAGCGGCACGGCATCAGCGTGCGCAGCTTCGATGACACCATGCTGATGTCCTATGCGCTCGACGCTGGCGCCGGCGCGCATGGGATGGATTCCCTGGCCGAGCGCTGGCTCGGTCACAAGCCGATCGCGCTGAAGGACGTGACGGGCAGCGGCAAGGGCGCGCAAAGCTTCGACCTCGTCGACATCGACCGGGCGAGCGCCTACGCGGCCGAAAACGCTGACGTCGCGCTGCGCCTGTGGCACGTGCTCAAGCCGCGGCTAGCGGCAGAGGGGCTGATGACCGTCTACGAACGGCTGGAACGGCCGCTCGTGCCGGTGCTCGCCCGCATGGAGGAACGCGGCATCACGATCGACCGTCAGGTGCTGTCGCGGCTTTCCGGCGAACTGGGTCAGGGAGCGGCCGCGCTCGAGGACGAGATCTACCAGCTTGCCGGCGAGCGCTTCACCATCGGCTCGCCGAAGCAACTCGGCGACATCCTCTTCGGCAAGATGGGCCTGCCCGGCGGCGCCAAGACCAAGACCGGCCAGTGGTCGACGTCGGCGCAGGTGCTGGAGGACCTCGCGGCCGAGGGCGTACCGCTGCCCCGCAAGATCGTCGACTGGCGGCAACTGACGAAGTTGAAGTCCACCTATACCGACGCTCTGCCCGGGTACGTCCATCCGCAAACCCGGCGCGTGCACACCTCCTACTCGCTCGCCTCGACGACGACAGGCCGGCTATCCTCGGTCGATCCGAACCTCCAGAACATTCCGATCCGTACCGGTGAAGGGCGCAAGATCCGCGCCGCCTTCATCGCCTCGCCCGGACACAAGCTCGTTTCGGCCGACTACAGCCAGATCGAGCTGCGCGTGCTTGCCCATGTCGCTGACATCCCCCAGTTGAAGCAGGCCTTCGCCGACGGCATCGATATCCACGCGATGACGGCGTCCGAGATGTTCGGCGTGCCGGTCGAGGGCATGCCGGCGGAGGTGCGGCGCCGCGCCAAGGCGATCAACTTCGGCATCATCTACGGCATCTCCGCGTTCGGCCTCGCCAACCAGCTTTCCATCGAACGCTCCGAAGCGGGTGACTACATCAAGCGCTACTTCGAGCGTTTCCCCGGCATCAAGGACTACATGGACAACACCAAGGCCTTCGCCCGCGAGCACGGCTATGTGGAAACCATCTTCGGGCGCCGCGCGCACTACCCGGAGATCAAGTCGTCCAATCCCTCCGTCCGCGCGTTCAACGAGCGTGCGGCGATCAACGCGCCGATCCAGGGCTCCGCGGCCGACATCATCCGCCGCGCCATGGTCAAGATGGAGCCGGCGCTTGCCGCAGGCGGACTCTCCGCCCGCATGCTGCTGCAGGTGCACGACGAACTGATCTTCGAGGTCGAGGAGGCGGAAGTCGAACGCACGCTTCCGGTCGTCGTCGAGGTGATGGAGACCGCCGCAATGCCGGCGGTCTCGATGAAGGTGCCGCTGAAGGTGGACGCCAGGGCCGCGCACAATTGGGACGAGGCACACTAGCCAGATCCCGCCCCGGCTTCCGGAGGCGACTGCGTTTTCCTGGACGCGTCTTGTCCCACGGCACGCAGCGCTGGGCCATTGATCGGTCAGGGGCACCTGCGGTGCTGGGTCTGCCGCGCAATGACGACGCTGCCCTTGCCGACAGAGGTCAACGGGGCGACGGTCGGGTCCATTCGGGTCATGGTTGACAACCCTTAAACCGTGCACAGCACGGCGAAATCATGCCCCGTCGCCAAAACTCTCTGAAAATACTTTGAATTTTCGAACGGCTCGGTTGCCGCCGTCCAAGGTCTTTCGGGCCCGGGGCCGTGAGCGCATGCGCGTTTCACGAAATCTTATCCATGTCCTTTCAACCGTTGTTACACCCCCGCCTGTATGCCTCTGGTTGAACATAGCCGTGGCGGGCGACCGCAACGCATCGCGACAAGAAGTACACACTGGAGAAGATTGCCATGACAGAGAAAATCCGTGAGCTGCTCGCCAAGCATGGTGGTCTGCCGGTCGCCGTCGACCAGATCACCGACGATGCCGATCTTTATGCGGCCGGCATGTCCTCCTTTGCATCCGTCCAGATCATGCTGGCAATCGAGGAAGCGTTCGACGTGGAGTTCCCCGACAGCCTGCTCAACCGGAAATCGTTTCAGAGTATCGCCGCAATCACGCGTGCCGTCGCGGGGCTGATCGGCAATTCGGAGGCTGCCGCATGAACATCTCAAGCGGGGCGAGTTTGGTGCAGCGTGCCGCCCGTGTCGCCGCGGTGGCCGGCGGCCACGCTGACGATGTCGACGCCAAGGGCCGCTTTCCGCGCGAGGCGGTCACGGCCATGGCGGCCGAGCGTCTTCTGTCGATCCAGATTTCGCCGGAGTTCGGCGGCGAAGGCGCCAGCCTTGCCGAAATCGCCGAGATCTGCTCGGTTCTCGGCCAGTCCTGCGCCTCTGCCGCCATGGTCTTCGCCATGCACCAGATCAAGGTATCCAGCCTGGTGTCGCATGGACAAGACAGTCCCTGGCACCGGGCCTTCATGGGCCGGATAGCGGCCGAACAGCTGCTGCTCGGTTCGGCGACGACGGAGGGCGGAATCGGCGGAAACCTGCGCAACAGCATTTGCGCCATCGAGATCGAGGGCGATCGCTGCCAATTGCAGAAGGACGCCACCGTCATCTCCTATGGCGCCGAGGCCGACGCGATCCTGATCACCTCGCGCAGCCATGCGAATGCCGCCTCGACCGATCAGGTGATGACCGTCTTCACCAGGGACCAGTACACGCTGGAGCGCACGCATGTGTGGGATACGCTCGGCATGCGCGGCACCTGTTCGGACGGCTATCTGTTCAAGGGCGAGGCGCCGGCGGAGCAGATCCTGCCGAAGCCGTTTGCAGAGATCGCCGCCCAGTCGATGCTGGCGACGTCGCACCTTCTGTGGAGTGCGGTCTGGTACGGGATTGCCGTCGACGCGATGGCGCGCGCGCAGGCATTCGTCCGGGCTGCCGCGCGCAAGTCGCCCGGCCAGACGCCGCCGGGCGCGCTGCGTCTGGCGGAGGCATCGAACCTCCTGCAGCTCCTGAAATCGAACGTGGTCGCCGGCCTGAAGGAATTCGAGACGGCAAAGGCCGATCCCGACCGGCTATCCTCGATGGGCTTTGCGGTGGCGATGAACAACCTGAAGATCGGCTCGTCCGAGACGATCCTGACGATCATCAACCACGCCATGCTGATCTGCGGTATCATGGGTTACAAGAACGGCACGCCCTACAGCCTGGGCCGGCATCTGCGCGACGCGCATTCGGCGCAACTGATGATCTCGAACGACCGCATCCTCGGCAACACGTCCAATCTCCTGCTCGTTCACAAGCAGGACACCAGTCTCCTGGGGTGAAGAACATGGATATGCAAACCTCGTTTCTCGACCGGTTGTTCGACGCCGGTCTGTTGATCGATACCGGCGTTGATGGACTCTATGGCCGCAGCGGCCAGTTCGAGGACGTCATCGTCGCCTTCGAACGCATGATCGACCGATTCGGCGGCGCGGACGGCGCAGAAGCCATGCGCTTTCCGCCCGGTATGAACCGCACCTTCTTCGAAAGGAGCGGCTACATGAAGAGCTTCCCGCAGCTTGCCGGCACCGTGCATTCCTTCTGCGGGAACGAACTCGATCATATGAGCCTGCTGCAGTGCATGGAAGTTGGCGAAGACGACTGGACGAAAGACCAGAAGGCGACCGACATCGTGCTGACGCCGGCGGCCTGTTATCCGCTCTATCCGACTGTCGCCAAACGGGGCCGCATCTCGCTACGGGGCGCGCTGTTCGATTTGCAGTCCTACTGCTTCCGCCACGAACCCTCGCAGGATCCAGCGCGCCAGCAGCTTTTCCGGATGCGCGAATTCGTCTGCATGGGTACGGAAAAGCACGTCACCGATTTCCGCCAGACCTGGATGGATCGCGGCGTGCAGATGATGAAGGAAGTCGGCCTCGACGTGGCGATCGACGTTGCCAACGATCCCTTCTTCGGCCGCGCCGGCAGGATGCTCGCCAACAACCAGCGCGACCAGAACCTGAAATTCGAGCTGCTGATCCCGATCACCTCGGTCGCCAAGCCGACGGCCTGCATGAGCTTCAACTACCACCAGGATGCGTTCGGCGCGAAGTGGGAGCTGTATCTGGAAGACGGCAGCGTCGCCCATACGGCTTGCGTCGGCTTCGGCCTCGAGCGCATCGCGCTGGCCCTGTTCCACACCCATGGGCTCGATGTCGCAGAATGGCCGGCGAACGTCCGCAAAGCCCTCTGGGGTTGAGATCGTGACCCAGTCGGTCTTTCCCGGGCTCGATCCCGCCACCTACCGTCCCCATGCGCTCCACGCCCAGGAGCGCATGTGGCCGGAAACCAACTGCTACGTCGATCTGTGGATCGAGGTGCTGAACGCGCTGGGCCTTCCGCCGGAAGCCATGCTCGGCTTCACCCTGACGCAGGACTTCGAGGGCGACCAGTTCACCTTCTTCAAGGTACCGCTCGAAGACCTCGAAGCCCTTTATGGCATCCGCTGCACCGAGCTTGCGATCTATGACCGCGTCGAGTGCCATGTCGCCGAGCAGATCAGGCGCGGACGGCTCTGTCTGGTGGAGATGGACAGCTTCTACATGCCGGATACCCGCGGTGTGGCCTACCGACTGGAACACGGCAAGACGACGGTTGCGATCAACCGGATCGACCTTGAGAACCGCACGCTGGACTATTACCACAATGCCGGATTCTTCCGTCTGGAAGGCGAAGACTTCGACGGGCTGTTCCAGCTGGGCGATGCAGGCGGCGCGCTGCCGTTCCTGCCCTACACCGAGTTCGCCAAGTTCCCGAGGTCCTATCCAGCGCAGGTGCATCTCTTTCGGGAGGCCAGGCGCCTGGTGCGCTTCCACCTGGAACGCCGGCCACAGGACAATCCCGTCGCGGCCTTCGCAAGGGTCTTTCCCAGCCAGGTGGAGGCGGTGGCGGAGCGCCCGTTCGGCTTCTTCCACAAATACGCGTTTAACACCCTGCGGCAACTGGGGGCCAATTTCGAGCTGGCCGCAAGCCACCTCGATTGGCTGGCCCCCGACGGCACGCTGACCGAAGCAGCGATGGCCGCCCGCCACATTTCGGAAGTCGCCAAATCGGTCCAGTTCCAGTTGGCCCGGGCGGTCGCGCGCAAGCGCTTCGACCCGCTTACGACCGCGCTCGCCCCCGCCGTCCAATCCTGGGAGGATATGATGCGGGTGCTTGTCGACCGCATCGATTGAGGTGGAAGGCCATGGATGGTCCAGGACCAGACGCGCTGCCGCACGAGGTGGTGCTCCGCAAAGGTTGGCGCCTCTGCCTGACGGAGGCGGGGGCCTGGTCCGACCCGTCGATGCGGTCAGACGATGTCGAAGCGATGGATGCACCCGTGCCCGGCACCGTCGCGGGCGCACTGGAGCGCATCGGCCGCTTCGACCGCACCGACCCCCTGCCCCTGATCGATCTGGACGCCTGGTACTTCCTCGACCTCGCAGGCGAGAAACCTGGGCCGGCCACGCTTGCTTTCGAGGGGCTTGCGACGATCGCGGAAGTCTACTGGAACGGAGAAAAGCGGCTTGCGGCCAGCTCGATGTTCGTCGCCCACGACCTTGCGGTGACGCTGACCGGCGACGATTGTCTGGCGATCTGCTTCCGGGCACTTGCGCCACATCTGGACAGGCGCGGGCCGCGCGCCCGGTGGCGGCCGCAAATGATCGTGCCGCAAGGCCTGCGGCTCGTGCGGACAACACTTCTCGGCCACATGCCGGGTTGGTGTCCTGCGGTGCAAGCGGTCGGGCCCTATCGCCCCGTCCGCCTCGTTCGACCGCAACCCGCGGCGCCGCAGGACGTGCGGCTGCAGGCGACGCTTGAGCCCGATGGCGCCGGGCGCCTTGTCGCCTCGTTCCAAGGCGATGGCTTTTCCGGCACGCCCGAACTTCGATGCGCCGGTTCCGGTGTTGAAATGACGCTGTCAAAGGACGGCCGGTGGAGCGCGGAGCTTTCCCTCGCCAATGTCGACGCCTGGTGGCCGCACACCCACGGCCGGCCCGCCCTGCATGCGGTGAAAATGCACGTCGACGGACAGACCCATGCGATTGGCCGCGTCGGCTTCAGACGGATCGAGATCGACCGTGGCCCGGACGGCAGCGATTTTTCGCTCCGTGTGAACGGCGCGCCGGTGTTCTGCCGCGGCGCTGTCTGGACGACTGCGGACATCGTCGATCTGCCGGGCGAACGGGAGCGGTACGAACCGCTGTTGCGGGCCGCGGCGGAAGCCGGGATGAACATGCTGCGCATCGGCGGCACGATGGCCTACGAGACGCAAGCCTTTTTCGACCTGTGCGACGAACTCGGCATACTCGTCTGGCAGGACTTCATGCTGGCGAATTTCGATTACCCGGCATCCGACCCGGATTTCGCTGCCCTCGTCCGCGCTGAAGCCGAACAATTTCTCCGCCGCACCGCCGCCTCGCCGGCGCTGGCGGTTCTTTGCGGCGGCAGCGAAATGTTCCAGCAGGCGGCGATGCTCGGCCTGCCGCGCCCGGCCTGGAGCGGTCCGTTGACGGACAGCATCCTGCCGCAAGCCGTCGAAGCGTTGCGGGCGGACGTGGCTTTCGTGGCCAACTCGCCTTCGGGCGGCGCCATGCCGTTCTCGCCGAATGCCGGGGTGACGCACTATTACGGGGTCGGCGCTTACTGCCGCCCGCTGGAGGATGCCCGCCGCGCCCATGTGCGCTTCGCGGCCGAGTCGCTCGCGTTCGCCAACGTGCCCGAGCAGTCGACGCTCGACGCGCATCTGCCGGTTCCAGCCGTGCACGACCCGCGCTGGAAGGCGCGGGTGCCGCGCGACCGCGGCGCCTCGTGGGACTTCGAGGACATCCGCGATCACTATCTGGGCCTGCTCTACGACTGCGACCCGGCGCGGCTGCGCCGCGAGGATCCGATCCGCTATCTCGACCTCTCCCGCGCCGCCAGCGCCGAGGTCATGGAGGCGACCTTCGCGGAATGGCGCCGACCGCAGTCGAGCTGCAACGGCGCGCTCGTCTGGACCTTCCAGGATCTCCTGCCGGGCGCGGGCTGGGGTGTCATCGATGCGACGGGCCTGCCCAAGCCCGCCTGGCACGCGCTCCGGCGCGCCTTCCGTCCGGTGCAGGTTCTCCTGTCCGACGAGGGTACCAACGGCCTCGACGTCCACGTGCTCAATGAGGGTGATCGGCAACGGACACTGACCGTCGAGGTCGTCTGCTTGCGTGATGGCCGCCAGCCCGTCGTCTCCGGCCGGCGCGACCTTGCGCTTGAGGGGCGCGAGGCTGTCACGATCGCCGCGACCGACCTGTTCGGCGCCTTCTTCGATACGTCCTACGCCTTCCGCTTCGGACCGCCATCGCACGACGTGACGGTCGCGACGTTGCGCGATGGGACAACGGCCGCGCCGATCGCGCAGGCCTTTCATTTCCCTCGCGGCCGGGCTAAGGCGCTACTGGCTGGCAACCTCACGGCCGTTCTCGTGCAGGCGGAGGGCGGCTGGCTGCTTCAGCTCCAGGCCGACCGGCTGCTGCAATCGGTGCACATCGATTGCCCGGGCTTCCTGCCATCGGACAACTGGTTCCACCTCGCACCCGGCGAGGCGCGAGACATCCGTCTGGCGCGAACGGACGATGGGGAGTGGCCGCGCGGCGAGGTGCGGGCGCTGAACCTCATCTCGCCGGTTTCGTTCTGAGCCGACCGCGCTTTGACCACCCCGCTGCCATGCCGCGGCCTTGCTATTGCGGCCGCTTCGGCATAGCTCTCTGGCGGAACGATCCGGATGCCAGATGCCCCACAAGGTCACCATATCCCGCCTGAAGCTGCACGATTTTCGCAATTATGCGTCGATCGCGCTGGGTCTCGACGGCCGCCACGTCGTCTTGACCGGGGCGAACGGCGCCGGCAAGACGAACCTGATGGAGGCCATCTCCTTCCTGTCGCCCGGCCGCGGGCTGCGGCGTGCGGTTTATGCGGACGTCGCGCGTGAGGGCGCCGCCGGCGGCTTCAGCGTTTTTGCCGCCGTCGACGGCATGCAGGGCGAGATCGAGATCGGGACGGGCACCGAGAGTGGCGACGAGGGGCAGTCGCGCCGCCTTCGCCTGAACGGCACGCCCGCCCGCTCGGTCGACGAGTTGCTGGATCATCTGCGCGTCATCTGGCTGACCCCCTCGATGGATGGGCTGTTCACCGGACCGTCCGCAGACCGCCGCCGTTTCCTCGACCGCCTCGTGCTCTCGCTTGATCCCGAACATGGCCGTCGGGCGGCGGATTTCGAGAAGGCCATGCGTGGTCGCAACCGGCTTCTTGCCGAGCCGCGGCCGGATCCGCAATGGCTGAGCGCGCTCGAACGGCAGATGGCGGAACTGGGCGTGGCGATGGCGCTGGCGCGCCGCGAACTGGTCGGCCTCCTTGCCGGGATCGTCGAGGCGTCGCGTGACGCGGGTCCGTTTCCTTCTGCCGTCATGTCGCTGATCGGTTTTCTCGACGAGGATCTCGACCGGCCGGCCTACGAGATCGAGGAGAGATACGCCGCCCTGCTTGCCGACGGGCGCTACCGCGATGCTGCAGCCGGTCGCACGCTGGACGGCCCGCACCGCGTCGACCTGCTGATCCGCCACCGCGAGAAGGACATGGATGCGGCCCGCTGCTCCACCGGTGAGCAGAAGGCACTGCTGGTCGGGCTCGTGCTGGCGCATGCCGGCCTCGTCGCCAGCATGACGGATCACGCCCCGGTCCTGCTGCTGGACGAAATCTCGGCCCATCTCGACGAAGGACGCAGGGCGGCACTTTTCGATCGCGTCGATGGACTCGGCGGCCAGACTTTCATGACCGGCACCGATTGTGCCATGTTCGAGGCGCTCGGCGATCGTGCACGGTATCTGACCGTGGCAAACGGAACGATTGACGAGGACTGACGGAGGAGACCGTGCCGAACGCAGAACCGCTGGGCCCGGATGAGATCGAGCGCTATCGCCGCCATATCGTGCTGGCCGAGATCGGTGGAGCCGGGCAGCAGAAGCTCAAGAACGCGTCCGTGCTCGTCATCGGCGCGGGCGGCCTCGGCGCGCCCGTGCTTCAGTATCTTGCCGCCGCCGGCGTCGGCCATATCGGCATCATCGACGACGACACGGTTTCGCTTTCCAACCTGCAGCGGCAGGTGATCCACGGCACCGCGACGATCGGCCATCGCAAGATCGAAAGCGCAAGGGCAGCGATCGAAGCGATCAATCCGCATGTGCGCGTGACACTGTTCGATGCCCGGTTGACGCCGGAAACCGCGCCGCAGTTTTTGCAGGGCTTCGACCTGCTGCTGGACGGCTCGGACAATTTCGACACGCGCTATGCGGCCGCCGACGCAGCAGAGGCGGCGCGGATACCGCTTGTCACCGGCGCGGTCGGCCGCTTCGACGGTTCGCTGACGGTATTGAAGCCTTGGGAAAAAGCGGCGGGCGGTCGGCTGAACCCGGGCTATCGCGACCTCTTCCCGGAACGACCGCAGCCGGGCGTCGTGCCGTCCTGTGCCGAGGCCGGCATCGTCGGCGCGCTGACCGGCGTCATCGGCACCTTGATGGCCATGGAGGCGATCAAGCTGATCACCGGGGCCGGCGAGCCGCTGGTCGGGCGGCTGATGCTCTATGACGGGCTGTCTGCCCGCTTCGAGATCATGCGCTATCGCCGCCGTGAGGGTTCCTAGATGGACGTTCAGCGGCTGGGCGCATCCTTCTGCCGGTATGACGAATTGTATTCGCTTATTCGATCCGCCTTTGCCTGCATGGATGGCCGCATCGACCCGCCATCCTCCGCATTGCGGCTGACCGCGGCCAGCCTGGAGCAAAAGGCTCTGGCCGAGATCGTTTTCCTGGCTGTCGACCGCGATGACATTGTCGGCTGCATCTTCTGCCGACCCGAAACGGACTGCCTCTATGTCGGCAAGCTCGCGGTTCTGCCCGAACGACAGGGATCCGGCGTCGGCCGCATGCTTCTATCTGCGGCCGAACGGCAAGCACATGCGCTCGGCCTTTCCGCGCTGCGCCTCGAAACCCGGATCGAGCTTGTCGAGAATCACACCCGCTTTCGTGTCTGGGGTTTTGAGAAGACGGCCGAGAAGCGCCACGCGGGTTATGACCGGACCACCTCGATCGAGATGACGAAGCGCCTCTGATCAGACCGAGTCGCGGCGTGTCGCGCGCAGGCCGTCCGCTCAGACTCGCCCCGGCAGCACCCGGTCGGGCGGGCGATGGCCGTCGAAGAAGGTCCGGATGTTGATCACCACCTTCTCGCCCATGTCGATGCGGCCTTCGAGGGTCGCCGAGCCCATATGCGGCAGCAGCACGACCTTGCCCTCGGTTGCGAGCTTCACCAGCTTCGGGTTGACGGCGGGCTCGTGCTCGAACACGTCGAGCCCGGCGCCGGCGATCTTGCCCTCGCGCAGGGATTTGATCAGCGCCGCCTCGTCGATGATGCCGCCGCGCGCCGTGTTGACGATGTAGCTCGAGGGCTGCATCAGCGCCAGCCGCCGCGCCGACAGCAGATGGTAGGTTGCCGGCGTCGAGGGGCAATTGACCGATACGATGTCCACGCGCGCCAGCATCTGATCGAGGCTGTCCCAGTAGGTGGCTTCGAGCGCTTCCTCGGTGGCCGGATGCACGCGGTGGCGGTTGTGGTAGTGGATCGATAGCCCGAACGCCTTGGCGCGACGCGCGACGGCCGTGCCGATCCGGCCCATGCCGACGATGCCGAGCCGTTTTCCCCAGATGCGGTGTCCGAGCATCCAGGTCGGCGACCAGCCGGCCCATTCGCCCTTTCGATCCGTCAGAAGCTGGGCTCCTTCCGCAAGACGGCGCGGCACCGACAGGATCAGCGCCATCGTCATGTCGGCGGTGTCCTCCGTCAGGACGTTCGGCGTATTGGTGACGGTGATGCCGCGCCGGGCGGCGGCATCCACGTCGATGTGATCGACCCCGTTGGAGAAGCTGGCGATCAGCTTGAGCTGCGGCCCGGCCTGTTCGATCAGGGCAGCGTCGATCCGGTCCGTCACCGTCGGCACCAACACATCGTAGGTCTTCACCGCGGCGACGAGCTCCGGTTGCGTCCGCGGCGCATCCTCGATGTTGAGCTCGGCGTCGAACAGTTCGCGCATGCGTGTCTCGACCACGTCAGGCAGGCGGCGGGTAATGTAGACCTTCGGCTTTTTCTTGTTCGTCATGGCCTGCTCGAGCATCCTGTTGACGGGTCCTTAACCAAGATCGGTAAGACTTGCTTCATCCAGGGCATTTTCTACCAGACCCCGTCGCGAAGACAATCCGCTCTGAAGGATGGTCCCGTGATTTGCGCGCCGGCGGGGACCGGCTGGCAGATGCCCGGTGGTTGAAGTGGATCGGTTAAGGTGGATCTCGTCATGCGTCGCTTACATATCCGCGTTTGCACCGTCACGCTTGCCGGCCTGATTGCCTTGGCAATCCAATCCGTTCCGGCCGCCTTTGCGCAAGCTTCCAAGGGACCGAGCGGCCTGCCGCTGCCGCGATTTGTCAGCCTGAAGGCCAAGAGTGTCAACCTGCGCGTCGGCCCGAGTGTCGACTACGCCGTGGCATGGCGATACATGAAATCCGGCGTGCCCGTGGAGATCATCCAGGAGTACGACAATTGGCGCCGCATCCGCGATGCCGACGGTACCGAAGGTTGGGTCAACCAGGCTCTGCTTTCCGGCGAGCGGACGGCGATCACCGCGCCGTGGATGCGCGGAAAGGGCGCCGACATCTACGTCAACATGCGCCGCGATCCGCAATCCTCCAGTGCGGTCGTCGCCAAGCTGGAGCCCGGCGTCGTGGTCAAGGTCGGCGAGTGCAACGGCGACTGGTGCCATGCCGAGGTGGACAGTACCGAAGGCTGGGTGGCGCAGGGCGAAATCTGGGGCGCCTATCCCGGCGAGGCCTTCAAATAGCAATTCCCTTCAGGCGAGTCCTGCCTTGGCGGCGGCCTCAGCCAGCGAGGTCATTGGCCGCGGGCCGATCTGCTCGATGACGATCCCCGCCGCCAGGCTACCGAGCTTGCCGCAGTCCTCGAGGGTGCGCCCCTGGGTGTAGCCGTGCAGGAAGCCGGCCGCGTAGAGGTCGCCGGCGCCCGTCGTGTCGACCACATGCTCGATCGACGAGGCGTGGACGCGGATGCGCTCTCCGCCCGTCTGGATGATCGACCCGTGCTCGCTCATGGTGACGACCGCCAGGCGGCAATCCTTGCCGATCATCGCGAGCGCGTGCTCGAAGTCCTCGGTCTCATAGAGCGCCAGCACCTCGGCCGTGTTGGCGAATACGATGTCGACGGTTCCCGAACGCATGAGATCGAGAAACTCGTCGCGGTACCGATGGACGCAAAAACTGTCGGAGAGTGTCATCGACATTTCGCGGCCGTTGGCATGGGCGATGCGCGCGCAATTGCGGATCGCATCCTTGGCGCGCGGCGGGTCCCAGAGATAGCCCTCGAAATAGGTGACCTTGGATGCCGCGACGACCGCCTCTTCCACGTCTTCGGGGCCGAGTTCCACGCAGGCGCCGAGATAGGTGTTCATCGAGCGCTCACCGTCGGCGGTAACGAAGATCATCGAGCGCGCCGTCGGCGGAGCGCGATCGAGCGGCTTCGTCGCGAAGTGGACGCCCTGGGCGTGAATGTCGTGGGTGAAGATCTCGCCGAGCTGGTCCTTGGCGACCTTTCCGAAATAGGCCGCCCGCCCGCCGAAGCTCGCAATGCCCGCCGCAGTGTTGCCGGCGCTGCCGCCGGAGGCCTCGACCGCCGGTCCCATGCGCGAATAGAGCAATTCGGCCCGCTCGGCGTCGATGAGGTTCATCGCGCCCTTGATGATGCCGTTGTCGGCGAGGAACTTGTCATCGCAGCGGGCGATGATGTCGACGATGGCATTGCCGACCGTCAGCACGTCGAATTGGGTCATGCGGAATTTCCGTCTCGAAGGGTAAGAGCCGGCTATCGGTCATAGCGGAATTTGGAGGGAATGTAAGGGGCCGCCCGAGCCGGTGCCGGTCGGGCGGCGAAATGTGTCAGTCCTTGGCGCGCTCAACATAGGAGCCATCCTCGGTCGCGATCACGACGCGGGTGCCGGCCGTAATGTGCGGCGGCACGAGCGTGCGCAGGCCATTTGAAAGCATCGCCGGCTTGTAGGAGGACGATGCGGTCTGGCCCTTGACGACCGGTTCGGTCTCGGTGATCTCGAGAACAACGTTCCGCGGCAGGTCGAGCGCGATCGCAACGCCCTCGTGCGTCGACAGGATCACCGCCATGCCTTCCTGCAGGAAGGCCTTGGCGTCGCCGACGTCCTCGGCCGACATCGTCAACTGGTCATAGTTCTCCGGGTTCATGAAGTGGAAGCCGTCGCTGTCTTCATAAAGGAAGGTGTGCTCGCGGTCTTCGACGTGGGCGCGCTCGACCTGCTCGGTCGTGCGGTAGCGTTCGGACACCTTCACCCCGTCGGAGATGCGGCGCATGTCGATCTGGGTGACCGGCGTGCCCTTGCCCGGGTGGAAGTTCTGTGCGGTCAGAACCACGTAGAGCTTGCCGTCGACATCGAGCACGTTGCCCTTGCGGACGGAAGAAGCGATGATCTTTGCCATAAGTCTTCCTTGTATCTGGTGCGGCCCCGTCGTAGAGGACGATCGAAATTTCATCCCCGGACCGCGGAAAGCGGGATCGGCCGCAACTATCCTAAATTCCGCCAAGGCGCCAGTGTTTCCGCCGGAATCTGATAGAAACCTTGACATGAAGCCAGGCAAGCCGACCCCGTCCCCCTGGTGGACGCCCGACGTCCACGCCGACCGCCGTCCGTTCCTGATTGCGCGCAACCGCATCCAGGCGGCGATGCGCGCCTATTTTGCCGCGCGCGATTTCGTCGAGGTCGACACTGCGACCTTGCAGGTCTCGCCCGGCAACGAGGCCCACCTCCATGCCTTCCGCACCGAGGCGATCGGCCACTCGGGCGCAACGACGGCGCTCCATCTTCATACCTCGCCGGAGTTTGCCTGCAAGAAGCTGCTGTCGGCCGGTGAGCGGCGCATCGCCTGCTTCGCCCATGTCTACCGCAACCGCGAGCGGGGTCCGCTGCATCATCCAGAGTTCACCATGCTGGAGTGGTACAGGGCGGGTGAAGGCTACGAGACGCTGATGGAGGACTGTGCCGCGCTGCTCGCGCTTGCGGCGCGAACGGCCGGCGTCGAAAGGTTGAGCTACCGCGGCGAGCACTGCGACCCCCTTGCCGATCCTGAACGCCTCACGGTCGCCGAAGCCTTTGTCCGACATGCCGACGTCGATCTGCTGGCGACGATCCACCCGGATGGCTCGACCGATCGCGACGCGCTGGCGCGGGCTATGGCGGCCGGCGGCTTGCGCGTCGCACCCGACGACAGCTGGGCCGACCTGTTTAGCCGCGTGCTGGTGCAACGCGTTGAGCCGCACCTCGGCTTTGGCCGCGCGACGATCCTCTGCGAGTATCCGGTGGCCGAGGCGGCCCTGGCACGGCCGTCGCCGCGCGACCCCCGGGTCGCCGAACGCTTCGAGCTCTATGCCTGCGGTGTCGAACTTGCCAATGCCTTTGGCGAATTGACCGACGCGGCCGAACAGCGGCGCCGCTTCGGCCTGGAGATGGCCGAGAAGCAGCGCGTGTACGGCGAGACCTATCCGCTCGACGAGGATTTTCTCGCAGCGCTTGAGATCATGCCCGAGGCGAGCGGGATCGCGCTGGGCTTCGATCGCTTGGTGATGCTGGCGACCGGGGCGACCCGCATCGATCAGGTCATCTGGGCGCCGGTGGCGGAGACTGCACCATGAGTGTCGCGCGGACGCTGCGGACGGTGGCCGAGCTTGAAGAGGCAGGACTGGTGCCTGAGGGTTCGTCGCTGGCCGAAATCGCGCGCGTGGGCGAACGCTACGCCGTGGCCATCACGCCCGCTGTCGCGGCCCTGGTCGACGCCAGCGATCCGGGCGACCCCATCGCCCGGCAGTTCATCCCGGACGCGGCGGAATTGACGGTGCTCGGTGAGGAACGCGCAGATCCGATCGGCGATCTGGCGCACAGCCCCGTCGAGGGCATCGTGCATCGCTATCCGGACCGGGTCCTGTTGAAGGCTGTGCACGTCTGCCCGGTCTATTGTCGCTTCTGCTTTAGGCGCGAAATGGTCGGCCCGGCCGGCCTCGGGACGCTGACACCGGAGCAACTGGATGCAGCGATCGACTACATCGCAACGCACCCGGAAATCTGGGAGGTGATCCTGACTGGCGGCGACCCGCTGGTGCTTTCAGCGCGGCGGCTGAGCGACATCATGCAACGACTGGCCGCGGTCGAGCATGTGAAGGTCGTTCGGATCCACACCCGCGTGCCGGTGGTCGAACCTGAACGGATCGACGCCGACCTGGTCGCGGCACTGAAGGCCTCGGGAAAGACGACCTATGTCGCGCTCCACGCCAATCACCCGCGCGAACTGACCGCACAGGCACGCGCCGCCTGCGCGCGGCTGATCGAAGCCGGCATTGCGATGCTCAGCCAGACGGTGCTGCTCAAGGGCGTCAACGACGACGCGGAAATACTGGCCGATCTGATGCGCGCCTTCGTGGAGAACCGTATCCGGCCCTACTATCTGCACCATCCCGACCTTGCCCCCGGAACAAGCCATTTCCGCCTCGGTCTCGGCGAGGGGCGGGCGATCGTGGAAAGGCTGCGCGGCCGCATCTCCGGGCTTTGCCAGCCGACCTACATCCTCGACCTCCCCGGCGGTTACGGCAAGGTGCCGGTTTTATCGACAGCTGTAGAAGAGACGGACGATGGCCGTTTTCGCATCAGCGATTTCCGAGGCGGAGAACATCTCTATCCGCCGCAGCCGGGAGACTGACCGCAGGCGCTACCCCTGAGCCGGCGTGCGGGCGGTCAGAATTCCTCCCAGTCGCCGTCCCTCTTGCCTTCCTGTCTCGCACCAAGGGCGCCGAGCAGCTTCTGCTTCAACAGGTTCGCCGGCGAGGCAACGGCCCGAGAGGTCGCGCTCGCCGCCTTTACGTTCCACTGGCCGGGCGATTTGCGCGGCAGCTGGGTCACCGTGCCTCCTGATGGATTGGCCGGCTTCGTCACCGACGTCGTTCGCGGCGAAGAGGCCGCGGAGGCCGACGCGGAATCCGACGCCTGCATCATCTGCATCTGAAGGTGCGGTGCGCGCGCGGACTGGCTCTGGGCCGTGCCGACATTGAACCGGCCGATCAGCGCGTTCAGCGCCTGTACGTCGTCGGCCAGGCCGTGACTTGCAGCCGTCGTCTCCTCGACCATTGCGGCATTCTGCTGCGTTCCCTGGTCGATCGTGCCAACGGCGGTGTTGATCTCCGACAGCCCGCTCGCCTGTTCGCGCGCCGCCACGACGATCGCCTGGACGTGGCCGTTGATTTCCTGCACCTCGGCGACGATTGTCTCGAGGGCCTTGCCGGTCTGGTCCACAAGCGCGACGCCGTCCTGGACCTGGGCGCCAGAGGCGGTGATCAGCGCCTTTATCTCGCGCGCGGCCTTGGCGGAGCGCTGGGCCAGTTCGCGCACTTCCTGGGCAACCACGGCGAAGCCCTTGCCCGCTTCACCGGCGCGCGCGGCCTCGACGCCGGCATTCAGGGCGAGAAGGTTGGTCTGGAAGGCGATATCGTCGATGACACCGATGATGTTGCCAATTTCGCCGGACGACTGCTCGATCTGCTGCATGGCCGCAATTGCGCGGCGGACAATCTCGCCCGACTTTTCCGCACCGCCACGCGTGCGCGCCACCAGCGTGCCGGCCTCCTCGGCGCGGCGCGTCGAATCCTTCACCGTCGTCGTGATCTGCTCCAGTGCCGCGGCCGTCTCCTCGACGGAAGCCGCCTGCTGCTCTGTACGGCGGGCGAGCGCGTCGGCGGCGGAGCGGATCTGGCGCGTTCCGGCATCGATGGCCCGCGCATTGTCGCCGACCTCGCAGAGCGCCTCCCTAAGCCGTGCAACAGATGTGTTGAAATCCTGGCGCAGACGGTCGAGTTCCCCATCAAAGGGCGTGTCGATGACGCAGGTCATGTCGCCGGAAGCCAGCCGGCCCAGCGCGTCGGCGAGCGAGGTGACGGCCGCCTGCACCTTGCCGCTCTCGCGATTGCGCTCCGCATCGCGCGCCATGCGCTCGCCCTCGGCCAGCGCCCGGTCGGAGGCAGCCTGCCGTTCGAGACGCATGCGTTCGCCGGCATGGTCGCGGAAGACGGCGACGGCTGCGGCCATTTCGCCGATCTCGTCGCGTCGCTCGGAATGCGGGATGTCCTGGCCGATATTGCCGTCCGCGAGCTGCTTCATCGCGCCTGAAATGCCGTTCAGCGGCCGGATCACGCGGCGGTTGACGATGAAGATCGCCGCAATGGCGAGCCCGACGGACAGCATCAGTGCGGCGATCGTCAGCCGGTAGGCGAATTCCTGTTCGGCCAAGGCGGCCTTGATGCCGCTTCCAGTCGTGCTCTCATTGTTGGCAATCAGGCTGGCCAGTGCCGTCTCGATCCTGTCGGCATCCTGCTTCATGGGGCCTTGGAAGATTTCCGCGGCCACGCCCTTGGCGGCCATCCCGGAGGCCTGCGTCAGCTTTTCGGCTTCCGCGAGATAGGTGGTGAGGCTGCTCTTGACGCTGCCGACCACGCTTTCCGCCTCCCGATCGCCCGAGATCGCAGCCGCGTAGGTGTCGATCTGCCTGGTCAGTGCCTCGGCGTGCTCAGCGATCCTGGCCTCGATTGCCGGCAGTGCATCCGGGCTCCTCGTCAGCATGTGCTCGGAGAAGGTGCCTTGCAGCTTTGCGAAGTCGTGACTGATCCGCAGGATTGCGCTCATCTGTGGGATGCGCTCGCGGCCGATACGCTCGAACTGGCCGGTGATCGTCGACAGGGACCGGAACGCGACCGCGCCCTGCAGGCCGCCGAGTACCACCATCAAGACGAAAAGAGCGGGAAGGAGTCTGCTGATCCTGATCGTGCGCATGAGATTTCCAGAGTCTGATATCGCCACTGGCGAGCTTTTTGGCGGAAAACCTAGTTCCAGTTGCTTAACACGGACTTAATCAACCGGCGCGGACCCGCCTTGCGCCGCGGTTGTCCACACCCTACATCGACCGGCGAAACATGGAGAAACAGGATGATTCTCGACGCGGTACGCCTGGCGCTGGCCAATCTTTTCGCGCCGGAAACGCGCCGCGTGTTCTGGAAGGTGCTCGGAATTACGGTCTTGTTTCTGATCGTGCTGTGGTTCGCCCTGCGGGAGAGCTTCATCGCCTACGCGCTTCCCTATTTCGACGGCTACCTGACCGGCGTTCCGGACTGGGCGGGCTGGCTCGCTGTCTTCGTCGGCATCTTCGCGAGCGCTGGCCTGGCACTCTCGCTGGCGCTTCTGCTCGCACCCGTCACGGCGGTTGTCGCCGGCTTTTTCCTCGATGACGTGGCCGAGGTGGTCGAGCAGCGCCACTATCCTGGTGATCCGCCCGGCAACCCCTTGCCGCTCGGCACCGCGATCGTCAGCTCGATCAAGTTCCTCGGCGTCGTGTTGCTCGGCAACCTGGTGGCGCTGCTGCTGCTGTTTATCCCGGGCGTCAATCTGATCGCCTTTTTCCTCGTCAACGGCTATCTCCTCGGACGAGAGTTCTTCGAGTTCGCCGCGATGCGGTTCCGTCCGCCCGAGGAGGCGCGGCTTTTTCGCTCCAAGCACGCAACGACCGTCTTACTGGGTGGTTTCGCCATTGCGGTCTTCCTGGCGATACCGGTCGTCAACCTGCTCACGCCGCTGTTCGCCGCGGGTTTGATGGTACACCTGCACAAGCTGCTGACGCGCGTCGATCCGGACTTGCCTGGCTAGTTCGGGAGCGCCGACGGCGCGTAGTGGCCGGCAAACTCCTCGTTCGGCGGAATCGGCGTGATCACGTCGATCAAGACGCCGTTTGGATCGGCCGTGATGAAATGGCGCTGGCCAAAGGCCTCGTCGCGGATCGGCGTCAGGATCGGCAGCCCTGCGGCGCAGCAAGTCGCGTAGACGGCGTCGACGTCCTCCACCTCGAAGTTCAGAAGCAGGCCAGAGACTTTCCCTCCCCACCCCGCAGGAATCGTGTCGTGCTGCCCGTCCAGGACCGCCAGCGTCACGTGTTCGTCTTCGACCGACTGGAGATGGACGTACCAGTCGCTGGTGAACAGAGGCTGGAAGCGGAAGTGTCTGGAGTAGAAGGCGGCCGTCCCGGCCACGTCGTCAGTCATGACGACGGGATAATAGCTGGTGGATTTCATGACTTTTCCTCCTCATCTAGACAACATACAATCTGCATGTTTTCATTTAACATGCGTGCAGCATGTATGTAAAGGAACGGATTATGAGCCGCAGCAACAAGGACAGAACCGAGGCGACACGCACCGCGCTACTCGACGCCGCGCGGCGGCTTTTCGTCGAGAAGGGCTATGCCCAGACGGCGACGCCCGACATCGTCGCCGCGGCCGGGGTCACGCGCGGCGCGCTCTATCATCACTTCGAGGACAAGAAGGCGCTCTTCCTGGCCGTGGCCGAGCGCGAGGCGGCGGCCGTTGCGGCAGAAATCGAAACAACAGCCACACCTTCGACCGACGCACGCATGGCGCTCCTCAGCGGCGCCCGCGGGTATTTCGACGCGATGGCCGCCAATGGCCGCACCCGGCTGCTGCTTCTGGAGGCACCCGCCGTGCTTGGCGCGAATGCGGCCGCCGCCATTGACCGGGACAACGCGGAGCGTTCACTTCACGCCGGACTTTCCGCTCTTCTGCGACAGCATGGCGGTCGGGATGCTCTCGACCGGGAACTGACCGCATTGCTCTCGGCAGCCTTCGACCGTGCCGCCATGGAGATCGCGGCCGGGGCCGACCGGAAAGCCTATGAGGCGGCGCTTGCCGAATTGATCGACGGCCTTGCCCGGTAGATCGCCCTGGTGGGCCCGGTCACTGCGTCGCAGCGATCGCCTGCGGCGGCAGCTCGACCAGCGCGGCCGGGACGTCGCAGGTCTTTTCCGGCGACTTGCAGAGGTCGGCGATCACGCAGCGCTCGCATTCGGGCTTGCGCGCCTTGCAGACATAGCGTCCGTGCAGGATCAGCCAATGGTGGGCACGGTAGAGGTAGTCGTCCGGAATGATCCGCATCAGCCGATCCTCGACCTCGTCCGGCGTCCTGCCGGGCGCCAGCAGGATGCGATTGGCGATGCGGAAGATGTGGGTGTCCACTGCGATCGTCGCCTGGCCGAAAGCCATCGACAGCACGACATTCGCGGTCTTCCGTCCGACACCCGGAAGCGTCACCAGTTCCTCGCGGGTGCGCGGCACCTCGCCGCCGAAGTCGTCGACCAGTTTCTGGCTGAGCGCAATGACGTTCTTCGCCTTGTTGCGGTAGAGGCCGATCGTCTTGATGTAGTCGCGCACCTGCTCCTCGCCGAGCGCCAGCATCTTTTCCGGCGTGTCGGCGACGGCGAAGAGGGCGCGCGTCGCCTTGTTGACGCCGGCATCGGTCGCCTGCGCCGAGAGCGCAACGGCGACCACGAGGGTGAACGGGTTGACATGCTCCAGCTCGCCCTTCGGCTCCGGGCGCTGGACCGCTAAGCGGCGGAAGATCTCGCGGATCTCGTCCGGCGAATAGGCCGGCTTCAGCCTGGCGTTGCGGCGTTTCGGCGCCGCCCGGGAGCTGGCGGCAACGCCTGATTTCGGTTTCGCGTTTTTCATGTTCCCTCTATAGTCGTCGGTCATGAACGATGGCAACGACGATATCGGCGTGAACGATCGGCCCGTGTTCCTCGCCGAACTCAGGCCGCACCGGTCGCTGGGGCGAAGGGGGCACCTGATCTTCTTCGTCATCGCCGGCGCATTGAGCTTCGCCCATATGGCGGTTTTTCTCCTGTCCGGTGCCTGGCCGATCGTGATGTTCTTCGGTGTCGACTTCCTCATCCTGATTGCGGCCTTCTGGCTGAACAACCGCGCCGCCCGCGCCCGCGAACTGGTTGCCCTGTCACGCACCAACATCTCGATCCGCAAGCTTGCGCCGTCGGGGCGCGAGGCCAGGCACGACTTCAATCCCTTTTGGGCACGCTTCCATGTTTCGCGGCGCGACGAGATCGGCATTACGGACATGGCGGTCAGCGGCCAGGGGCGGCGGACCGACATTGGCAATTTCCTGCACCTCGACGACCGCGAGCGCTTCGCGACGGCGTTTGCCGGCGCCCTGGCACGGGTCAAGCGCGGATACTGAGCCTTGCGCAGGTTTCGGGTGGCGGGACGGCGCGGGGCGTGTTTTCCTGTGGTCACAGGAGAAAAATGATGACCATTGTCGCCACGCTGAAATCCGACATCACCCCCGATGGGGCGGACTACGAGACGGTCCGCCGCGTCATCGAGATGATCACCGACGACTATCGCGACCAGCCCTCGCTTGATGACATCGCCGCCCGCCTGAAGCAGGCGCCGTCACAATTGCAGAAGACCTTCACCCGCTGGGCCGGACTTTCTCCCAAGGCCTTCCTGCAGGCCGTGACGCTGGATCATGCCAAGCGTCTGCTGCGCCAGGAATCGATGCCTTTGCTCGAGACCAGCATCGAGGTCGGCCTGTCCGGCCCAAGCCGCCTGCATGACCTCTTCGTGACCCACGAGGCGATGTCGCCGGGAGAATGGAAGGCGCGGGGCGAAGGGTTGACGATCCGGTGGGGCTTCCATGGCTCCCCGTTCGGGCGGGCGCTCGTCATGGTTACCGAGCGCGGCCTTGCAGGTCTTGCCTTCAGCGACGAGGCGGACGGCAGGGCCTGCTTCGAGGACATGGCCTGCCGCTGGCCGAACGCGGAATATGTGGAGGATCGCGAGGCGACCGCCGCCTATGCCGCGCGGATCTTTGATCCGTCCCGCTGGAACGCCGAGGAGCCGCTTCGGATCGTCCTGATCGGGTCGGATTTCCAGGTGCGAGTATGGGAAGCGCTTCTTCGCATACCGATGGGCAAGGCCGTGACCTATTCCGACATCGCCGGGCAACTCGGCCAGCCGAAGGCCTCGCGGGCGGTCGGCGCAGCCGTTGGCCGCAACCCGCTTTCCTTCGTGGTGCCCTGTCACCGCGCGCTCGGCAAAGGCGGAGCGCTCACCGGCTATCACTGGGGGCTGACCCGCAAACGGGCGATGCTCGGCTGGGAAGCCGGAAGGGCCTGAAAAGGCCGCGATGCGGCCCCGCCCGCGGTCCACCGGGCCGGAAACAGTCGTCAGCACGCCCACGTGGGGCCGAACATCAGGTACCGGCCGGAGAACACAACAAGCCCGCCGAACGACCGGCGGGCTTGTCAGTGAAGCAAGCCATGGGCAGCTGCTGCCGCCGATAGCTTTGTTCTCAAAGCAGCCAGATATCGTCGGCCGACAGCGTGTAGCCGTTGGCGAAGACGGCAACCTTGATCTGGCCGGCAGACCCGTTGCCATCCTTGTCGAAGTAGAGCGTGTCGCTGGCCTTGTCGAAGATGAACCGATCGTTGCTGTCGAGCGCCTTCGTGCCGAGCCGGAACGCACTGCCTTTTAGCGCGCCGGTTGCACCCGATGTCACGTCGAAATAGATCAGATCGTTCGAGCCGAAGTCGGTGATATGGTCAGCCGTAAGGCTGGACTGGTGGAACACAAACTTGTCCGCACCACTGCCACCGGTCAGCTTGTCGAAGCCGGCGCCTCCGACCAGCCTGTCGTTTCCGGCGCCACCGGTCAACGAGTCGTTCCCGGCACCACCGTTGAGCGTGTCGCTTCCGGCATCACCAGCCAGCTTGTCGTTTCCGGCACCACCGCTCAGGGTGTCATTGCCGGCGCGGCCGGTGATCGTGTCGTTACCGGCTCCACCGGCCAGCTTGTTGTTGCCGGTGTTGCCGATGAGGGAGTTTGCCTGGCCGTTTCCGGTACCGGACAGGTTGGATGTGCCCGTCAGTTCCAGCTTCTCCACGTACGCACCGAGCTTGTAGTTGACAGAGGCCTTGACGTGATCGTACCCGCCATTGGCCTGCTCGGTCACCACGTCACCGGTGTTGTCGACACTGTAGACGTCGTTGCCACCCAATCCGACGAGCTTATCACTGCCCTTGCCGCCAACGAGAACATTGCGCGCATCATTGCCGGCAAGCGTATCGTTGTAGCTCGAACCCGTGAGGTTCTCGATACCGATGAGCTTGTCTCCAGTAGCATGACCGCCGCTCGCCTTGCCGGTCTTCAGGTTGACGTTGACCGCGGACGAACCGGCATAGGTCGCCGTATCGGCCCCGGCGCCACCGTCAAGTACGTCGGCACCGGCGCCGCCCTTCAGCACGTCATTGCCGCCGAGGCCCTTAAAAGTCTCGTTACCACCATTGGACTTACCGGAAAACGGCATGGTGTCGTTGCCGGCGGTGCCGGCGTACACTGTAGCGGTCGGCGCATCGGTGCCCGAATTCACGCCGCCCAGATCCGGCATCGTGTTCAGATCGGTGTTGCCGGAGACGACGGGCTTGTCATGATAGAACGAGTACTTGCCCCACTGGCCGGTGCCGATCTGGTTGTTGATGATCTTGATCGAGGCGTCGTCGACCGTGCCGCCACCCTTG